>JABBBF010000217.1:0-3557 GCA_018607545.1 SAR92 clade bacterium
ATTTGATGAGCGAGCGCGTAGAGCAGTCTAACCTTCGGGTTGCCAAGCCAATTTATGATCTGGTCAATGAGCAAATAATCCCTGGTACTGATATTGATCCAGAGCAGTTCTGGGATGGTTTTGCTGCCATTATTGAAGACCTGGCACCGGTCAATCGTCAGCTGCTTGAGATACGTGAACAGTTACAGGCCAGGATTGATACCTGGCACCGTGAAAACCCCACACCTTTTGACTTCTCCAGCTATAAGGCTTTTCTTAAAGAGATAGGCTATCTGGTCCCGCAAGTAGATGATTTCTCCATAAGTTCTGAGAATGTAGACCCTGAAGTCGCCCTTCAGGCTGGGCCACAGCTGGTGGTGCCAATTATGAACGCCAGGTTTGCCCTAAATGCGGCAAATGCTCGCTGGGGCAGCCTCTATGATGCGCTGTATGGCAATGATGTAATTCCTGAAACCGATGGCGCTGATAAAACTGGCGGTTACAATCCGGTTCGCGGTCAGAAGGTTATTGATTATGGTCGCGCTTTTCTCGATCAAGCAGTTCCACTGAATGCCGGCTCCCACAGTCACGCCATAGCTTATAAGGTGGTAAATGGTCAATTAGAGGTGACTGATGCTAATGGTGGCCGGCTGCAGCTGGTAACCCCAGATCAGTTTATCGGCTATATCGGTAATCCAGATTTTCCAAGCTCAATTCTATTAAAAAACAATAGGTTACATATAGAAATTCAAGTGGATTCAAGAAGTCCCGTCGGTGCAGCTGACAGTGCTGGTATCAAGGATATAGTTCTCGAATCGGCACTGACCACGATTATGGACTGCGAGGACTCGGTTGCCGCTGTGGATGCAGAGGATAAAGCGCTGGCCTACAGTAACTGGTTGGGCCTCAATAAGGGCACGCTAGAGGAAACTGTGGTGCGCGGCGATAACAGCTTTGTGCGGCGTATGAACCCTGACCGCCAATACACTGCAGCCAGCGGTGGCCAGCTGTCCCTCAAGGGTCGCAGCCTGATGTTTATTCGCAATGTAGGCCATTTGATGACCAACCCGGCAATTCTCAATGCCCAGGGCAATGAGATTCCTGAGGGCATTATGGATGGGGTTATTACCAGCCTTATTGCGCTCCACGACCTTAAGTCACAGCAGGCTCTCAGTAATTCCGAGGCTGGTAGTGTTTATATTGTTAAGCCAAAGATGCATGGCCCGGATGAAGTGGCCTTTACCAATAGGCTGTTTGATCGTATTGAAGACTTGCTCAAGCTGCCTCGCCATACCATTAAAGTCGGCATTATGGATGAAGAGCGCCGCACCTCGGTTAACCTTAAAGCTTGTATACATGCGGCAAAAGGCCGTGTGGTGTTTATCAATACCGGATTTCTCGATCGCACTGGCGATGAAATTCATACCAGTATGCTGGCCGGGCCATTTGCCCTAAAAGCGGATTTGAAAACCATGCCTTGGATTGCCGCTTATGAAGATCAAAATGTCGATATTGGCCTTGCCTGTGGTCTTAAAGGCAGGGCGCAGATTGGCAAGGGAATGTGGCCGGTGCCAGATAATATGGCAGATATGATGGCGACTAAAATTGCCCATCCAAAAGCCGGTGCCAATACCGCCTGGGTGCCTTCACCCACAGCGGCAACCCTGCATGCGATTCACTACCATCAGGTGGATGTGGCTGCGATGCAGAACCAGATCGCTAAGCGGAGTCCTGCCAGCCTCGATGATATTCTGACTATTCCATTATTGGGTGATAGACAACTTAGTGCTGAGCAGATCCAATTGGAACTCGACAATAATAGTCAGGGTTTGCTGGGTTATGTAGTGCGCTGGGTAGAGCAGGGCATTGGCTGCTCCAAGGTGCTGGATATCAATAATGTCGGTTTGATGGAAGACCGCGCAACCCTTCGGATTTCCAGTCAGCATATAGCCAATTGGTTGCAGCATGGTATTACCCACAGGGCGCAAGTTATGCAGACTCTTAAGCGTATGGCCGCAGTGGTTGACGGGCAAAATGCCAATGATCCAGATTACTCGCCGATGAGTCCGGACTTTGATAACAGCATTGCTTTCACAGCTGCCTGTGACTTGATATTCAAAGGCACAGTGCAGCCCAGCGGTTATACAGAGCCACTGTTACATCACTACAGGCAAGTCGTGAAGGCGCAGTAGCCTAAAATGCAATCGACACCAGATCTCTGTGACGAATACCCCCAGTTGGTGAGAGTTGTCGACCCTCTGTTCGCCAATTATGGCGCGAGAAAACAGTTTTATGGCCCTCTGGTAACGGTTAAATGCTTTGAAGATAACTCCAGAGTTAAGGAGCTTATTGCCACAGCGGGTAGGGGTCGTGTTCTGGTCGTCGATGGCGGCGGCAGTATGCGTCGCGCCTTGCTCGGGGATAGGCTTGCAGAGCAGGCATCGCGCAACGGTTGGAGCGGAATTATTATCTATGGCTGTATTCGCGATGTAGACCAAATTATGCACACTGATATTGGTGTGCAGGCTCTGGGTGTGCATCCGATGAAAACTGCAAAGAGAGGCATTGGTGAGATTGATCTTGCGGTAACCTTTGCCGGGGTCTGCTTCCAGCCGGGCGACTTTTGTTATGCCGATAATAACGGCATTATTGTTTCGTCCACCGCTCTTAATATTCTGTAAAGTTAATAAAAATCAGATTGCCACAGAAGCATAGATAGTAAAGAATGCCCCTACATACCTGCTATAAGTACCTGTCTATGAAACAGTTAATAGTTATTCTGCTTATCGCCCTCAGCGCGCCTTTTAATATTGCCGCTGAGCAGGTTGTTGCCCTCGACCCTGTAGCTCGCTTTCACCCTGTTATTGCAGAAAAAGGCGTAACCGTGTCTCAGGAAGCTATTGCCAGTCAGGTTGGCACCGATATTCTTGCCAGTGGCGGCAATGCGGTTGATGCGGCTGTTGCAACCGGTTTTGCGCTGGCGGTTACTCTGCCCAGGGCCGGCAATATCGGCGGCGGTGGCTTTATGCTGGTACACCTGGCTGAAGAGAATAAAACTATTGCTATCGACTATCGTGAAATGGCGCCCGCTGCGGCTTCACGAAATATGTTTCTCGATGCTGAGGGCGATGTCGATCGCGTTAAAGCTCGCCATTCTGTGCACTCTTCAGGGGTGCCGGGAACCGTTGCCGGAATGATCTATGCGCTTGAAAACTACGGCACCATGAGCCTAAAGCAGGTGATGCAGCCAGCGATTGAGCTGGCCAAGAACGGGTTTCCTGTCAGCCGCAGTCTGGCCAGCTCACTGGTGCGCTACAGGGATTATCTAAGCAGTGATCCGGCATCGAGCAGTTACTTTTACCGCGGCGATGGCGAGTTTTATCAGGCTGGTGAGCTTCTTGTGCAAAAGGATCTGGCAGCCACTTTAAAGCGTATTTCGAAAAAAGGCAGGGATGGTTTTTATACAGGTAAAACCGCTGATCTTCTGGTCGCACAGATGCGTCGCAATGGCGGAATTATCAGCTATCAGGATCTGCTGAATTATAGGGTTATCGAGCGTCAGCCGGTCTGTGGCGACT
>JABBBF010000217.1:3567-10296 GCA_018607545.1 SAR92 clade bacterium
GGAGGCGTTCATCTAATCCAGATGTTAAATATTCTCGAGGGCTGGGATTTAAATGCACTGGGGCATAACAGTGCCGCGTATCTGCATCGACTAGTTGAATCCATGCGTCGCGCCTATGCGGATCGCAGTTTGCATTTGGGAGACCCGGATTTCTATGCGGTTCCCGCCGAGCAGTTAATGGATAAGAGGTATGCGGCTACGCTGCGCGAACAGATTAATCCGATTAAAGCCAGTCGCTCTAAAGATATCAAGCCAGTGCCAGCCAGGGTTATTACTGAAAGTCCTGAGACCACCCATTATGCAACCTGGGATCGCTGGGGCAATGTGGTCAGCAATACCTACACAATTAACTTTTCCTATGGCAGTGGTATCTCTGTTGCCGGTGCTGGTTTCTTGCTTAACAATGAGATGGATGACTTTTCGTCAAAGCCTGGCTCTGCCAATGGCTATGGGCTGATCGGTGGCGAAGCCAATGCGATTGAGCCGGGCAAGCGACCGCTGTCATCTATGACCCCAACCATTGTCTTTGACTCTCAGGGCGATGCAGTTGTGGCTACTGGTAGTCCCGGCGGCAGCACAATTATTACCGTGGTTTTACAGATGCTGTTAAATGTTATCGATTTTGATATGGGCATAGCTGAGGCGACTGCTGCACCGAGAATTCACCACCAGTGGCTGCCGGATACGCTTCGATATGAGCGTGGTATCTCTGTTGATACGCTCAATCTTCTGACCGAAATGGGCCATATACTCGGTGAGCAGCCGGTGCGCCTGGGTGTTACCCAAAGTATTACCAGTGATAAGAATAAAATTAAATATGCGGCATCAGATCGGCGCAGGGAAGGGGCGGCAGCTATCGCAGAGTAGCTGCTAGTCTCTTTCGCCGTTGGTAAACGAGGTGCCATCCTCTAGTACTGCTTTTCGTGTTTCTTCAGTTATGCCAACCAAATCTGGGTATTTCGGCATAGTCATATACTGGGCAAACCATTCGCCAAGTATCTTTTCATTATCCAGAGTTTCTTTTAGCAACTCGCGCACACTGGCAAGATGAGCCGCAGATATCTGCTGATTGGCCATTGCCGGTGTTAACGGTGGGTCGATAAGATGATTGGGCAGGGCAACACCACTCAAGAGCTCGGTTGCCAGATCATCGAGCATTTCACTGACTGCCGGTGCCCGGAAGCCCACTGAAAAAGTCGTACACTCTCCCATGGCCACACCGTGATGGGCAACTTTCGGTGGCAGGTAGAGCATATCGCCGGGTTCAAGCACCCATTCATCGACAGGCTCGAAGTTCTGAAGAATTTTTAGCTCTGTGTTGGCGACCAGAGGGCAATCGGCATCGCACTCACCACCAATCTGCCAGCGGCGCTTGCCAGCACCCTGCAATAAAAATACATCGTAATAATCAAAGTGCGGGCCGACACTGCCACCATCAGCGGCATAGCTGACCATAATGTCATCCATACGCCACTTCGGCAGGAAATCAAATTTGTTGAGTATTTCAGCGACTTCAGGAACCCATAGGTCAACGGCCTGAACTAACAGCGTCCATTTATCAGCGGGAAGTTTGGCAAAGGTTTCCTCGGTGAAAGGGCCGCACTGAAGCTGCCAGTCTTGCTCGACAACAATTCGCGATTCGACTTCTTCTTCAAGAGCCAGACCGGCCAGTTCATCGGCATCGATCGGCGCTTCAAAGTTGGCAATAGCATTGCGTATCAGCAGCGGTTTCTTCTGCCAGTACTCGGCTAGAAACTGCTGTTTGCTGATATTTCCTAAGATAGAGGTAATAGCTGTCACCGCTTAGATATTTTTCGCTTGTTGAACCGCGTTGCCAATATAGGAACCCGGGGTCATTTGCTTGAGTTCAGTCTTGGCAGACTCAGGCATATCCAGCGTATCGATAAACGCCTGAATAGTTTGCTGGTCCATCACATTGCCGCGGGTCAGAGCCTTAAGCTTCTCGTAGGGCTCCTCAATACCATAGCGGCGCATCACCGTCTGAATGGGCTCAGCGAGCACTTCCCAGCTGGCGTCGAGATCGGCATTAAGCTTTTCGCTGTTCAGCTGCAACTTGCCCATACCTTTGTTAAGAGAGGCGTAGGCGATCAGTGAATAACCGAGGCCAACACCCATATTGCGCAGTACTGTGGAGTCGGTGAGATCACGCTGCCAACGTGAGATAGGCAGTTTAGTAGCCAGATGCCCAAACAGCGCATTGGCCAGACCCATATTGCCTTCGGCATTTTCGAAGTCGATAGGGTTTACCTTGTGGGGCATAGTCGACGAGCCAACTTCACCGGCGATAGTCTTCTGCTTAAAGTAACCTACAGAGATATAACCCCAGATATCACGAGCGTAATCAATCAGGATAGTGTTGACCCGCGCCATGCCGTCAAACAGCTCAGCCATATAGTCATGGGGTTCAATCTGCGTAGTGTAGGGGTTAAACGAAAGCCCCAGATTCTCGATAAATTCATGAGCATTGGCCTGCCAGTCAATATCACCGTAAGCAGAGATATGCGCATTGTAGTTACCCACAGCACCGTTAATTTTTCCCAGTAGCGGCACAGCGCTAATTTGATCAATTTGACGCTGCAGACGATAGGCAACATTGGCCATTTCTTTGCCGACGGTGGTTGGCGATGCGGTTTGTCCGTGGGTGCGCGACAGCATAGGAGCTTCGGCAAACTCTCGGCCCATGGCGGCTAACTTGTCGGCGATACCTTGCAGGGCAGGCACAACAATATTGTCGCGACCCTCTTTAAGCATCAACCCGTGAGAGAGATTGTTAATATCTTCCGAGGTGCAGGCAAAGTGAATAAATTCGCTGACTGCATTTAATTCAGCATTGTCGGCAATGGTTTCTTTAAGCAGATACTCAACCGCTTTTACATCGTGGTTGGTGGTGCTTTCAATCTCTTTAACCCGCAACGCCTGCTCGACCGTAAAGTTATCAACCAGCTGATTTAGGATGGCATTTGCTTCATCGCTAAAAGGAGCCACTTCAATAACGCCAGGATGATTGGCCAGATGCTGCAACCAGCGCACCTCAACCATCACTCGATAGCGGATCAGGCCATATTCACTGAAGACAGTTCGAAGCTGCTCGGTTTTGCTTCCATAGCGGCCATCGATAGGCGAAACAGCGGTCAGGGAAGAGAGCGGGAGATTGTTCATTGTTATTCCAAATGCGGTCATTAATTAAGGCGCACATGATAACGGAAAGCGCTGCAGGTTTCAGCCGCTTTAGCTTTTTATATAAGCGTTTGTATTAGTCTTTTAAGGCGGCGATAAGCGCCTTGCGATAGAAGACCAGATGGTATTTCCTGCCGCCTAACTGGCGCCATAGAACAGCGCTTCGCACTGCAGAAAATAGCATGCAGCGAATGCGTTCGGCAACATTGGGTTGCTGCAAGTAGATGGCATTGCCTTTGACCTGTATGCGCTGCCGCAATTTGCTGATGCTCTGTTGATAGAGTGAGGCGAGGTTGGCAAAGACATTGTCGTGAACCATTGAAAAGTGTTGAGCCTGTCGATTGGCGCTCTCTATGCCCGTGGCAATAGTCTCGAGCATTTCAGGTCGACTGCTGAGCTGACGCTCGATACTTAAGACTGACAGTGCATAACTAAGACAATTTAGGGAATAGGCGGTGCTTTTCTTGCGCTCACCGAGCAGGGTTGTAATGGCATCTACACCTGTCTGTAAATTATCGGCTGGGCCATATATATCGTGCAGAGAGCTGGGATTCTGGTTGAGCAGGGCTGCCATAGACAATTTGATATCGTCGATATCTGCCTCACCGCTATTGGCCAGCACATCGACAAGATGACAGGCTTGAAAAACAGCCGCTAGAGCTAGTGCCTGATCGGTAGTTGGTTTTTTAAACATCAGCACTATTCCAGGTGCTATCAATAGCTCCACCGCCAAGGCAGTGATCTTCCAGATAAAAGACCACTGACTGGCCCGGTGTTACAGCGCGCTGTGGGTTGGTAAAGCTCACTTCACAGCCGGACTCGGTTGGCGTGACAAGACATTCCTGGTCCGGTTGACGATAACGGGTTTTCGCCATGCAGGTTAAGGGCTCCTGTGGCGTGCCATTGATCCAGTTCAAGCCCTCAGCTTTTAACCTGTCGGTAAACAGCAGTGGGTGTTGGCCACCCTGACCGACTACCAGAATATTATTGACTAGGTCTTTCTGCAGGCTGTACCAGGGTTCATCGCTGGTGCTGTTTTTAACACCGCCAATACCTAGCCCCTGGCGCTGCCCCAAGGTGTAGAACATCAGCCCCTGGTGTTGACCGATAATATCGCCTTCAGCGGTCACCATATCGCCGGGTTGGGCAGGAATATATTGCTCGAGAAAGTCTTTAAAGCGTCGCTCACCGATAAAGCAAATACCGGTGCTATCCTTTTTACTCGAGGTAACAAAACCCTGCTCCTCGGCAATTTTGCGCACTTCGGGTTTTTCTAATTCTCCCACCGGAAACAGCGAGCGGGCAAATGCCTCCTGAGTCACCGCATGGAGAAAATAGCTCTGATCTTTGTTGTTATCCAGCCCTTTTAACAGGTGAGTCTGGCCGTCAATAGTTGCTGCGCGACTGTAATGGCCGGTAGCGATCAGGTCGGCGCCGAGTATCTGAGCATAGTCGAGAAAGACTTTAAATTTGATTTCCCGGTTACAGAGGATATCTGGGTTGGGTGTGCGGCCAGCGCGATATTCATCGAGAAAATATTCAAAGACATTATCCCAGTAGTCGGCGGCAAAGTTGGCGGTGTGCAGGGGAATATTCAGCTTGTCGCAAACCTGCTGGGCATCGGCCAGATCGGCCTTGGCGGTGCAGTATTCGGTATCGTCGTCTTCGTCCCAGTTTTTCATAAACAGGCCCTCGACTTCGTAACCCTGCTCAATCAACAGGTAGGCAGCGACTGAGGAGTCGACACCACCGGACATACCCACTATAACTTTTTGCGATTTACTCATTGTTCACCAGGCTAAATTTGGCCTCTTAACTTTAAGCGGGTAACTATAAAGCTTTTACTAAAGAGTGTTGCGAAAAATTTCCATAGGAAAAATACGCTTTTCCAGATAATCATTAAGGCAGTTTAATACCCCGGGGCTGCGATGGTGCTCTGCGTTTTGTTCAATCTCAGCGGCGCTCATCCACAGGGCATAATCTATATCTGGATCTATGGTCGCCTCTGTATCCAGATGCAGCGGTGTCGCCACAAAAGTCAGGCGGTAGTACGTAACACCGGTTGTCTCCGCAAAGTAGGTCGAGATACCAAGGAATCCGCTGACCGCTACAACCCAGCCGGTCTCTTCATGGGTTTCACGCAGGGCTGCAGCAATAATATCTTCACCGGGCTCAACATGACCCGCCGGTTGGTTTATATATTGACGATCACCTTTGGTCTCTTTGACCATTAAAAACTGACCGTCTCTTTCGACGACAGTGGCGACTGTTAAGTGGATTTTATCCGGCAAGTTTAAACCCTTCTTCTGGCATGTTTGTTTGGTTTACGCTTAGTTTTATTTGCAGCAGGGCGTTTAGCTGTTTTTTTCGAAGCGGGCATATGCACAGTTTCAACAAGATATTCACCCAGCTCAATATTATCTAATGTCCAGTCACCAATCGCGGCCCTTACCAGTCGCAGGGTTGGCAGTCCAACTACCGCAGTCATGCGACGTACCTGGCGATTGCGACCTTCGTTAATGACAATTTCCATCCAGCTATCAGTGACAGTCCGGCGCTGGCGTATGGGCGGAACCCGCGGCCACAGGCTGGGTTCATCAATAGGGCGACAGCTAACCGCCTTGGCCATACCGTCTTTTAGTTCAACTCCGGCAAGTAGCTTGTTGCAGTCAACCTCGGATACCTGACCTTCAACCTGCACCCAATAAGTTTTGTTGAGCTTAAACTTAGGGCTGCTGATCTGTGCCTGCAACTGGCCATCATCGGTTAATAATAGAAGGCCCTCTGAGTCATAGTCGAGGCGGCCGGCAGCATAGACTGCTTTGATATCAATATAGTCAGCAAGGGTCTTTCTGCCGTTATCGTCGGTAAATTGACTTAAGACATTGAAGGGTTTGTTGAATAAAACCAGTTTCGACACAAATATTCTCAGTTTTTTGCCATTGTAAAGGAAACAGAGTTACAAAAAAGGGTCAAGATAATGCTAAAATAGGCGCTTCCGGTAAAACTTTTACAAACTTAACAAACATATCAACCCTGCGGAGACTATGATGGGATACCAGCATATCCAGATTCCACAATCTGGTGAAAAAATTACAGTAAATTCAGACTTTTCACTTAACGTTTCAAACCAGCCAATTATTCCCTTTATCGAAGGTGATGGTATTGGTGTAGATATTACGCCTGTAATGATCAAGGTGATCGATGCCGCAGTCGAAAAAGCCTATGCCGGTGAAAAGAAAATCTCTTGGATGGAAGTCTACTGTGGCGAGAAAGCCGCAGAGATCTACGAAGGTGATTGGTTCCCCGCTGAAACACTGGAAGCGGTTAAAGATTACGCAGTATCCATTAAAGGCCCGCTGACGACTCCTGTAGGCGGCGGTTTCCGTTCACTCAACGTAGCACTGCGTCAAGAGCTCGACCTGTTTGTATGCCAGCGTCCAGTGCGCTGGTTTGAAGGCGTTCCCTCACCCGTAAAAGAGCCTAACAAAGTTGATATGTGCATCTTCCGTGAGAACTCAGAAGATATCT
>JABBBF010000226.1 GCA_018607545.1 SAR92 clade bacterium
GCCGCAATATTATGGTCGTCGGCGGCGGTGAAATCGCCCTGCGCAAAGTACGCCTGGTGCAAGAAGCCAGCGCCATTATCACCATAGTCGCCAAAGACTTTTGCCCAGACCTTTTAGAAATGGATGCCGCCGACAAGAAACATGGTTGCAATGGCCTACATCTGATTACCGCCTCCTACGAACATCAGCAGATGTTGGATATCCCCAATATAGTCATGGTGATAGCCGCCACCAATGACCGCGATCTTAACCGCCTGGTATCAGAGCACGCCCAGAGCGCCAATATACTTTCCAATGTGGTCGATGACCCTGGATTCTCCACGGTTATCTTTCCCTCAATTGTCGATCGCTCACCCATTCAAATCGCCATTTCCAGCGGTGGGGATGCGCCGGTACTGGTACGACTGCTGCGCACGAAGTTCGAGGCTCTATTACCCGCAGGGATGAGCAAACTCGGTGCACTGGCCGGCAGTTTTCGCGAACGGGTTAAAGCCAAGTTTTCCAATGGCGCAGATCGCAAGGCTTTTTGGGAGGAGGTGTTTTATGGCCCGATCGCTGAACAGGCCTATGCTAATAATCTCGACGAGGCCGAACGCCTGTTAACCGATAAGCTCGATAACACCGATGAATTTAAAACTGGTGAAGTCTATCTGGTTGGCGGTGGCCCCGGTGATCCGGACCTGCTGACCTTTAAAGCTCTGCGTCTGATGCAGCAGGCCGATATCGTTTTATACGATCGCCTGGTCTCCCCGGAAGTACTCAACCTTGTGCGCCGTGATGCCTCGCGTATCTATGTGGGTAAAACCGCTGGTGACCATCCGGTAACCCAGGACAATATTAACCAAAAGCTGGTTGATTATGCTCTCGAAGGCAACCGTGTGGTACGCCTTAAAGGCGGCGATCCCTTTATCTTCGGCCGTGGCGGAGAAGAGATTGAAACCCTTGCTGAGCACAATATTCCCTTTCAGGTGGTGCCAGGTATAACCGCTGCCTCAGGCTGTGCAAGCTATGCTGGCATACCGCTGACCCATCGCGATCATGCCCAGTCGGTACGCTTTATCGCCGGTCACCTGCGATCAGGAAAGATGGATCTAAACTGGACAGAATTAGTTCAGCCCAATCAAACCCTGGTGTTTTATATGGGTTTAAGTGGCATGGAAACCATCTGTCAGCATCTCAAAGATCACGGGCTTGCCACAGATACACCTGCGGCTCTAATAGAGAAAGGCACAACGGATAAGCAGCGGGTGTTTACCGGTGATCTGGATACACTGCCCGGCATAGTTCGTGAGTCTGGCGCCAAAGCGCCAACCCTTATTATTGTTGGTCATGTGGTCAGTCTGCATAACAAACTTAACTGGTTTAACCTTAAGGATTAGGATAGATGAGCGCTAAATTCGACTACGATCTGTTTGTTATTGGTGCCGGTTCCGGCGGTGTACGCGCTGCCCGTATGGCCGCTTCCAAAGGTAAAAAGGTTGCAGTGGCAGAAGATCGTTATCTCGGTGGCACCTGCGTCAATGTCGGCTGTGTGCCGAAAAAGCTGTTTGTCTACGCCTCACAATTCCCTGAGCTTTTTCACGCCAGTAAAGGCTTTGGCTGGTCCCTGGCAGAGCAGCCGAGTTTTGATTGGCCGAGCTTGCGGGATAACAAGAATCAAGAAATTGAGCGCCTTAATGGCATCTATAACAGCTTGATCGACAATAGCGGTGCCGATCTATTCGATGGTCGCGCAACTATTTCTGGACCACATAAGGTTACAGTTAACGGCACCACCTACAGCGCTAAAGCCATTCTTGTTGCCACCGGTGGATGGCCCTATATTCCAGAGTTTCCCGGTAGCGACCATGCCCTTAGCTCCAATGAGATGTTCTCGCTTGAGCAACTGCCTAAAACCGCTGTCGTGGTTGGTGGTGGCTATATAGCCGTGGAATTTGCCGGTATTTTAAATGGTTTGGGTGTCGAGACCCATCTGGTCTATCGCGGCCCCAATCTTCTTAAATCCTTTGATCGCGAGATGAGCGATAAGGTGACCGAGGGTATGGCTGCCAAAGGGGTTAATATTCATTTAAACACCCAGATCAATGAGATTATCAAAACAGACGATGGCCTTTCATTGGTCTTGCAGGATATGTCGACAATACAGAGTGGGCTGGTGCTTTACGCCACAGGCCGTCAGGCCAACACTGCCAATCTCGGGTTGGAAAATACCGCCGTGGCACTGCGCGATAATGGCTCGATTGTGGTTGATGATAACTTCTGCAGTGCCGAGCCGAGCATCTATGCGCTGGGAGATGTTATCGACCGCGTTCAGCTTACGCCTGTGGCTATTCAGGAAGCGATGGTGCTTGTTGATCATCTCTACGGGGATGGTAGCGCCGCTATAGACTACAGCGATATTCCAACCGCAGTCTTCTGCCAACCCGAGCTTGGCACCGTGGGACTCAGTGAAGAGCAGGCCAGGGCGGAGTATCAGGATATCGCGGTGTTTACATCAGACTTTAAACCGATGCTGCAAACCCTGGGTGGCGGCGCTGACCGAATCACCATGAAACTGGTCGTTGATACCCAGACTGACAGGGTCGTTGGCTGCCATATGGTGGGTGAACATGCAGCTGAGATAATCCAGGGACTTGGTATAGCCCTAAAAGCAGGTGCAACCAAAGCTCATTTTGATGCCACTGTGGGTATTCACCCATCGGCAGCGGAAGAGTTTGTCACTATGAGAACTCAAGCTCGCTAGAAATATCTAACTATAATTATTTCATATCTATCAGATAGTTATAGAGTTTAATTAATGTTTAATATAATCCGTGGAACAGTTTTAAAACTGGCTTTTTGCACGCTCCAGCAAGCACAAAGTCAAATATTTAAGGTCATTTAAGGTTTTAAGGCTATCTGCCTTTCCCTGATTAACCACCAGCAATAGCATGGCGTGACTAACCTCATGATAGGCGCGCCCAAGCCTTGCCAGCTCAGCAGGGCGCTCAGCAACCTCCAACCGCTCAAACAGTCGCGCCATAGCGCTGATAATCAGCTGGTTATAGGCGCTATCCAATGCCTTAAGCTGCGGTACGCCATACATAGCCCTTACCAGAGGTAGCAGCCCTTGCTGCGCTGTATAGGCAGCATATATACGCTCTACACTCATATCGACAAAGCGCTTTAGGCTTAGCGATTCAACCTTAAATTCCTCCAGATCACCAAGCGCGCTTTTTACCTCCTCAAGCCATTGCTCGCCCAGCGCATAGAGAATTGCATGTTTATTGGGAAAGTAGTGATAGAGGGTTCCTACAGAGATGCCTGCACGCTTGGCGACAAGAATAGTTGTTAAATCATCTTGGCCGACTTCTTCCAGAAGCAGGGCGGTTACCTGGAGAATTGTTTGACGGCGCTCCAGTGCGCGCTTTTGCACTGGCTCAGATCGCGGGGATAATTTATCACTATTCGACATTGCTTATTCCTTATCTATTTTACTGAAAGCCACGTAAATAGGCGCCTACAGAGAAAATGTCAGCGTGCAGTCTAACCTATAAACACAAGCGTAGTCGAATATACCTTCAATTATAGTTGAATTATTATTCAATAAATCCAATAAACCATGAAATTTTATACATATTGTGGATAAGGAGACAGAGTTAGAGCAGCAGAGGGCAATAGTGAAGACTTACAAATAGTGAGAAAAATGATGCAAAATAGGCGTAGTCAACCGGGCTCTCGACCGCACTTTCAACGACAGCAAATAACAGCCATAAAAAGCTGCTACTTCCCTTAGAAGTATTTAATAAGTAACTGATATTACTGATAAATTAGATATAGTACGACTGAGGAAAAACGGCTATACGTCTCGCGTTTTACCCGATCTGGCACGCTCTTTCATATCCGACTGGATATAGACCTGATCAGTAGTCCCCATACTGGCATGACCGAGATCGTCCGCCATATGCTTTAAGGGACGAGTGGCAATATCCTGAGAAGCGCCAGTATGTCGCAACCAGTGCGTTGTTGCCTCACGCAGGGCTTTTGCCTCATCGCTAAAACCCTCAGCAATCATCTTGTCATAGGCCAAATCAAAGGCCTCCTGGACAATTCTGCGCAGCTGCCGTGATGTCATACCGCCAACACCGCGGTTTTTAGCCACTAATGTCGAGTTAACGCCAAAAGTACTGTTTATAGAAGCACGGTAAGCCTGGTAGCGCCTAATGTAGGGAGAAAGGGCGCTTGGAACCGAAATATCCCTCATTTTATTACCTTTGCCCAATACTTTAAGCCACTGGTTGCCGTCGCTATCACGCCAGAAATGTTTCCAAACCGGCTGCCAATTGGTGCGGTCGGATAGCTCGGATACTCTTAGATAGAGGGTTTTAAGCATGGCAATAGTAAATAACGTGCGCTCATGATTCGCTGAATCGTCAGCAGCTTTCTCCGCACAGTCGAGTACATATTCCCACTGCAGATCTGATAGGCGCTTTATATTCTTCTGGGTTGCGCCTTTAATAAGGAAGGGTGACTGTTTACGAATCGCTGGAATAGGATTACCAAAGGCATAGCCCTCATCAGTCAAATAGTCGTAATAACAGGAAACCGCTGAATAGCAGATCTTCATCGCCTCGTGGGATAACAGGTGCCCGTCTCTGCTAACTTCAATATTCAGACCCTCAGCTATAGCTTCTTTACGGTCTTCCTTGGCGATTTTCACGGCAAATGGCCGCCAATTTTTATTTTGACGCGACTCTCCGCCGATTATTTTAAAGCGATCCTGGACTGAACTGCCAACCCAGGCTGCCGCCGGACTGTGGACAAAATCAAAGTAAGCTTCCAGATCTGGCCGCTTAAGCTGGATAACGCTCTTGTCGGCAATAGTCCATGCCCAGAGCAGTAAGCGCTCAACTTCATTGCGGTAACCCCGATAAGTAGCTTCAGATTTTCTGCTGTAGCTTTTCAGGAATGCCTGGGTGTGTAAAAGATCCTGGCGCACATCTGGGTTGGTTTTACACAGCGTCTCGATAAACTGTTTTGAGTCCGGGTAGCCGTCGAGCATGGCCATGCCCATAGGTAGGCGAACAAATGCTTTATGCGCATCAAATAGAGGAGTGCCTTTAAATTGCTTTGACATACATTGTCGCCATATTGAGTAATCCCTTAATAAGGGCGCTAGACCAGTGTTTTATTGGCATATACTGTAACAGCCTGTTTTCCTACTGTCTAGCTATGTCCACTAATTGAGATTAGAGGACATAATATAAGCCTCACCTTACCTCGCTTTCTAAAAGAGCTAACACCGCATTCGAAAAGCAGCAGCCCAACTCTATCTAAATGAGGAGTTTGAGAAGAATTGCGTTGTCTATATTACTTATATTCACTTCTGGTAAACTTAAGCATCCAGACAAGGAAATTAACCATGCAGCGCGTTATCGTCATTCTTCTTTTAAGCTTTATCAGCGTCACTACTTTATATAGCTCTATCTACGCATCCACAGATGTCGGACTAGGGCCAATAGAAAAACAATCGGAGCAAACCGCACTCTTCCGTGAAATTCTCGATCGACTGGCAACTCGCCATTATCACGGTCAGAAGATTAATGACGAGCTCTCTGAGCGCTACCTGACAACTTACATTGAAATGCTCGACCCGCTTAAAAGCTATTTCCTGCAGTCTGATATCGAAGAATTCTCAAAGTGGAAGACCAAGCTCGACGATCTCGCCCGTCGAGGTGATGTAAACCCCGGCTTTATTATGTTTAACCGCCTGCGGACTCAGGCTATTGCCCAGCATCAAGCCAATATCGAGCTACTCGAAAGCGACTACGAGTTCGACTTCACCGCTGACGAAACCATTGTATTAGATGGTGAAGAGCGTGACTGGCTGGAAAACCCTCTGCAGCGCGATGAATACTGGCGCAAGCGTATTAAAGACTCAATGATCCGCTTACTGCTGAACGATAAAGAGCCCGCTAAAGCCCGAGAATTGCTGATTAAGCGATTCACCAACCAAAAAAAGCAGATGCAACAACGCGATAGTCAGGACGTATTCCAGCTCTATGTCAACGCCCTAGCCTCGCTCTATGACCCGCATACAGCCTATTATTCACCGCGCACCACAGAGAACTTTCAGATCAATATGTCGCTCTCCCTTGAGGGTATCGGCGCTGAGCTGACCATTGAAGATGAATATACAAAGGTCGCGCGGATTATTCCCGGTGGCCCCGCAGATCTGCAGGGACTTCTTAAAGCCGAAGATAAAATTATTAGTGTCGGCCAGGATGATAAAGAGCTGGTCGATGTGATTGGCTGGCGCCTTGACGATGTGGTCGATCTTATTCGCGGGCCCAAGGATTCAACGGTTCGCCTCGAAGTTATTAATGGCGCCAGTGACTCAGCTGACAGCACCGAGATTATTGCCATCGTTCGCGACAAGGTAAAACTTGAAGAGAAATCTGCCCAGAGTAAAATTATTGATATTGAGCAAGATGGCGTTGAGATGCGCCTTGGGGTTATTGATATCCCCGCCTTCTATATGGATTTTGAAGCCTATCGTAAACGCGACCCGGATTATAAGAGCACAACCAGGGATGTCTATAAACTCCTGATGGAGCTGCGCGAAGAGAAGGTCGACGGGATTATTCTCGATCTGCGCAACAATGGTGGCGGCTCGCTCCACGAAGCCACTATGCTCACAGATCTTTTTATAGATGCAGGTCCAGTGGTGCAAATTCGCAATGCCTACCAGCAGGTATCCCGCGATCAGCGCGCAACTATGGGTGCGGTCTATAACGGCCCTCTTCTGGTTATGATCAATCGGCTCAGTGCCTCGGCCTCAGAGATTTTCGCCGGTGCACTTCAGGACTATGATCGAGCCATTATTGTCGGCAGCCAAAGCTTTGGTAAGGGCACGGTTCAGGATGTTACCGGCCTTAGTAGCGGACAGCTCAAGCTGACCATATCCAAATTTTACCGTGTCTCTGGCGACAGTACCCAGCACCGCGGTGTGGTACCAGATATAGAATTTCCCTCGGTCTATGACAAGAGTGAAGTCGGCGAGAGCCAAAAGGACAACGCCCTGCCCTGGGACAACATTCATGGCGTGCCCTTTAAGCGCTCTGTGGGTGTTAAGCAATATGTACCACTGTTAAATACAGCTCACCAGCAGCGCAGCAGCAACGACCCAGATTTCCTTCACTTAGTTAATCAGCTTAAGTTTAGTGATAGCTGGGACGCGGACAAAACCATCTCGTTAAATATTGAGAAGCGCCGTCTGCGCTCAACCCTTTGGGACGATCAACAGTTGGTTATGGAAAACCAGCGCCGCAAAAGCAAGGGCCTTGAACTCTATGCCGATAGAGAAGCCTGGAAAGCGGCCAATAAAGACGATGATGAGAGCGAAGAAAACAGCGAGATTGCTGATACTGAAGAGACCGCACAAGAGGAAGAGCAGGAAGAAGATATCGCCGAGTCAGATCCACTGCTTCAGGAAGCCGGCTATATCCTCTCAGACCAGATTCGCATAGCTACAAAACCGAAAAACCAGCAGCTGTTAGTGTTGCGCCAGGGTGGGGAGAAATAACCTTGCCCGCACGTATTATCTCATTTAACGTCAATGGCCTGCGCTCGCGCCTGCATCAGCTGCAGGCAGTTATCGATCAGCACTCACCGGATATTATCGGTCTCCAGGAAACCAAAGTCAGCGATGAGGAGTTCCCCACCGATGCTATCAGCGCAATGGGTTATCAAGTCGCATACCATGGCCAGAAAGGCCACTACGGCGTTGCCCTGCTCAGCAAGGTTGATCCTGTCTCGGTAACTCGCGGCTATGCCTCCGACGACGAAGATTCGCAGCGACGGATGATCCACGGCCAATACAGTATTCAGGGCCAAACCGTTCATATTATCAATGGCTATTTCCCCCAGGGAGAGAGCCGCAGCCACCCCACCAAGTTTCCCGCCAAAGAGAAGTTCTATGCCGATCTGCTCGGTTACCTGCAAGCTAACTTTAGCGCTGAGGATATAGTTCTGGTGATGGGTGATATGAATGTCGCGCCAGCGGATATCGATGTTGGTATTAAACCGGAGAACGCCAAGCGCTGGATTAAAACTGGCAAGTGCGCCTTTCTTCCCGAAGAGCGTCAATGGTTAGAAAACCTCAAAGACTGGGGCCTGCAGGATAGCTTCAGGCATATGAACAGCTCAGATAACAGCTACAGCTGGTACGACTATCGCAGCCGTGGCTTTGAGCAGGAACCCAAGCGTGGACTGCGTATTGACCTGATCCTCGCCAGCACCGCGGCAATGAAATTACTTAGCGGCAGCGGTATTGATATCGCTGCCCGGGGTTTTGAAAAGCCTTCGGATCACTGCCCTATCTGGGCTGATTTGGGATAATTGAGCCTGCCTTTTATTAATTGACGGTTCCCCATATTAATTGACGGTTCCCCATATTAATTGACAGTTCCTTTTTTATACGTCAACCAATCTCCATAGCTGCCGTTATATATCGCGACACTATTAAAAGGCGGCAAAAGCCGGTACAAGGAGATAGTTATGAAGCAGGCAATGATTGCATTAACCCTGAGTTTGGGACTGCTGGCCCTTCCCACAGCAGCACTGGCAGATGCCGATAGCGCCCACAAGCATAAAAAATTCAGCGATCACCAATATCAAAAGCATGATCGGGCCATGCATGACCTCAGGTCAGAGCGACGCCAACATAAGAAAAGAATTCACCGGAAACGTCACAGGATTGAAAAATACCGTCACTACAACGGCCACAACTATAGTGAATGGAAAACGCGCAGGCATTATTATGCTCACAAGCATCATTTCAATCACTATAGATTACACAATAGTCATGGGATAAAGCATCGATATCACAGCCATAGACCCCATGATAGTGATTATCTTGAGTGGCTTGGCATAATGCTCCTGCTCGATGAAGTCTTAGAAGATGACTACCGGTAGCTACAGTATGCCGCAACTAGCCTATAGCCCCATTAAAGGTCTGACGACTATGAGCGAAAAAACCACGCCGCCCCGTGCAATAGACCTGCCGTGCCAATCGATGAAAAGTATGGATAATTTCCTTAAGGATATTGAGCAGCGTGCTTTTCATATGGCACAGATGGCCACCGGCAGTCGTGATGATGCGCTGGATATAGTGCAGGATGCGATGTATAAGCTAGTAGAAAAATATTCGGCAAAACCAGCTGGGCAGTGGCGGCCCCTATTTTACCGTATCCTAAACAGCAAGATTACCGACTACTATCGCCGCAATGCCGTTAAAAACAGGATTATTAGTCTGGCGAGCTGGGGAATGAAGGCAGACGATAATGGTGCTGACCTGGTCGATTGCGCCGAGGGGCGAAACTCAGAGACACCGGATCAGCTCTACGTTCGCGAACTGCAGATAACACAGTTAACCGCAGCGGTAAAACAGCTGCCCCACCGTCAGCGAGAAGCCTTTATGCTGCGTTGCTGGGAAGGCATGAGCACAGAGGTAACGGCTGAGACCATGGGCTGCACTCAAGGCAGTGTTAAAACTCACTATTCGAGAGCCATGCATTCGCTGCGCAATTCACTGGAGGATTGTTATGACAAAGCGTGAAACCAATATCAGCGACAAACAGGTCGCAGACAGTCTCCGCGCCAATCTGCTCGATCAGGAACGCGAGACAGCCAGTGAAGACCTGTTTCGCCTTGCCCAGGCACGTAAAAGCGCCCTGTCCCAATCACGCCAGAGCAGAAAGCGCTTCTTCTGGCCGGCACTGGGAACCTCATTGGCCTCAGTTGCACTTATTGTTGTACTGATCAACCCTGCAGAGCAACTAGTGCCATCTGTGGATATTAGCATTACCGATATTCAGGTTGATGACCCTCTTCTTGATCTCTATGAGGATCTTGACTTTTACGACTGGCTAGCCAGTGCAGAAACCTAACTTCAGGAAAGTAACTGATGATAAACAACGCCATTACTAGAACATTATTACTCGCCGGAGCGATGAGTATCAGCGCCCTGCCGGCCTATTCCGACCAGCATATTGAATCTGTAGACTGGGACAAAATACCGGCTGAAACCCGTGAAAATCTGGCACCCATGGAGAAGCGCTGGGATAAATTAAAACCACACCAGCAGCATAAACTACTGCGCAGGGCCCAGGACAAAAACTTTAAAAACCGCGCTGAGCGCTGGAAAAGCCTTAGCCCTGAAGAGCGAAAGCGCATTGTTAAAGCCCGTGAACGCTTTAAGGATA
>JABBBF010000035.1 GCA_018607545.1 SAR92 clade bacterium
AAACAGATTCTATTACCTATGTTAGATATTGTTCTCTACCAACCGGAAATTCCACCGAACACCGGTAATATTATTCGCCTCTGTGCCAATACCGGCTTTCGCCTGCACCTTATTGAACCTCTCGGATTTGATCTCGACGATAAAAAACTGCGTCGCGCCGGACTGGATTATCAGGAGTTCCAGTCGCTAAAAGTTCATGCCGACTGGGATGCCTATATCAGCAGCTGCCAGCCAAAAAATATCTACGCCCTGAGCACCAAGGGTTCTGTCTGTTACTCATCGGCCAGTTTTCAACCCGGCGATGCCTTGCTGTTTGGCCCTGAAACCCGAGGACTGCCGGAGAATATCCGCAATGGCGTGGGCAGCGACAATGTCTTGCGACTGCCAATGCAGAAAGACAGTCGCAGCCTTAACCTCTCCAATACCGTCTCAATTGTCACCTACGAAGCCTGGCGGCAATTGGGCTTTTCTGGCGGCAGCTAAATCTCACAGGTATTATGTGCGCTCTTTAATTGCGCAAAAGCTATGCACTGGCAGAGTATTCAACCTTTAGCTTGAGAATCACCATTAGTGAAAACGACATAATGACAGTAAAAATTGGCTTATTTTATGGCAGCTCGACCTGCTACACCGAGATGGCAGGGGAAAAGATCTGCGAGCAGATCAATAGCAACTTTCAAAATCACAGTGTCAGCCTGCACAATATTGCCGATGTCCCTCTCAGCCTGATGGCCGACTACGACTACCTGATTCTGGGTATACCTACCTGGGATTACGGTGAGCTGCAAGAAGATTGGGAGACCCACTGGGATCAGCTCGACCTTATCGATTTCTCTGGCAAGCAGGTCGCAGTCTATGGACTCGGCGACCAGATTGGCTATCCGGAATGGTTTCAAGATGCACTGGGGTATCTTTGGGCCAAGGTTAAAAACCAAGGTGCCAGCATGGTCGGCGCATGGCCCAACCAGGGCTATGACTTTGATGAATCAAAAGCGCTTACAGAAGATAAACAGCAGTTTGTCGGTCTGCCCCTTGACGATGAAAATCAGCTTGAATTAACCGATCAATTTATCGCCCGCTGGTGTGCACAGATTATTGCTGAATTTGGCACTCTTTAATGAGTGACGACCTAATAAGTGAAGACCAGCTGACCGAACTACCCTGGTATCTGGTAAAACAGCCCGCCCCTATTATTACCAGAGAAGTCACTATTATCGGTGCCGGCATTGCTGGCTGCACTGCGGCTGCGGCCTTAAAGCGACGCGGCTTTAAAGTAACTGTTGTCGATCGCCACCCCCAGGCGGGCGCCGAGGCCTCGGGAAATTCCCAGGGTATTGTCTATCCAAAACTATCGCCACGGGATGATGTTTTACCGCGGGTCAATCTCGCTGCAATCCAGTTTTGCAGCGACTACTACCAACCCTTCTGGGATCGTGGACTGGGAAAACAGTGCGGTATTCTGGTGGTGCCGGAGAGTCCTAAAAAGGCTGAGGATTTTGCCCAGATCAGTCAGCGCTTTGCCGACCGGCCAGATATAGTCCAATCCGTCGACAACGAAGCGCTCTGCAAGCTGGCAGGCATTCCACTGAGTGCAGAAACTGGCCTTTATTTCCCCCAGTTGGGCTGGTTGCCACCTGCCCTGATCTGCCAGCAGCTCTTGGAGACCAATAATATTCCTCTGATCCAGGCTGATATTCACAGCCTCAATTACAACGAAGACAAAAACAGTTGGGCCTTAGAGGATGGCGCTGGGCTGTGCATTTTAAACAGTGAAACTGTGGTAATTGCCAGTGCTTTTGATTGCAAAAACTTTACCCAGAGCGAGTATTTGCCGCTGCGAAAAATACGCGGCCAGATCAGCCAACTGCCCTGCACTGCCGAGAGCAGCCAGTTGCAAACGGTTATCTGTGGTGAGGGTTACTTCACCCCCGCTGAAGAGGGTCTGCACAGCTGCGGCGCGACCTACAATAAAGATATCTTTACCCGCGAGGTTCGCAACCAGGATCACCAGGCCAATATTGCCCAAATCAACGCCACCGATCCGGGACTGGCTGCAGCTGTGGGTGAGCCCGCGATAGATACCCTTAGCGGGCGAGCCAACTTTCGCTGCACTACCCCCGATTACCTGCCAATTAGCGGCCCGCTACCCAATGTGTCGGAAATGCTTGAGGACTATGCCATCCTGCGCCGCGATGCAAAAACAGTACTGCCCACCCGCGGCAGTTACCTGCCCAACCTCTATGTCAATTGCGGTATGGGATCGCGGGGTCTAAGTTATGCGCCCCTGACCGCCGAGGTATTGGCGGCGCAGATTGCCGGTGACACTCCACCGCTAGAGCAAGAATTGATAAAGGCCATCAATCCCGCGCGATTTATTATTCGTGATTTAAAAAGAAAACGTATTTAAAAAAAGAGCCTATTTCAAACCTCAACTCTAGAGAGTACTGCCCCCATGGCGGGCTATATAGCTGGCGGTAACCGTATCTATAGTCACTATATGGTTGACCAGCCACTGGGGGAAATCTTCATCAATATACTGCTCAAGCCGTTCAACTGCTGCCAGGTTATGCTCGGATTGCCAATGGCTATACTCTGCTTTCATCGACTGCAAAAACTGCTCATGGGCCTGCTGGTGTTTCACTCGCGCCGGAAACTGGTACACCTCCATATATTTTTCTTCCAGATAAAAGTGGTTAACCGTATCCGCCAACAACTGCTCAAAATGCCGATCTATACTCTTTTCAACCGACTTGAAATCGGTTTTTGCAATTTCCAGTAGGCATTTAATCTCACTGGCATCATCAAAGGCTTTTCGGTGCTCGGCATTCATGAACTCAAGGTCCACCTGAGGTGTGCAATCAAAATCCGTCATGGTCTACCCCCCCTCTTTATTTTGCCTCTACAGAAAGTCAATTTAATTAGATTAACAGGTTTATTATTTATAGCTGTTGATAGCAATCAATGCTGGTGAATTGTCAATGAGCTTTAATTTAACTCTATTTTACTCTCGGTGAACTGTTAGTGAATTCGCTCTTTTTATGCCTTATTATCCGCCCCTTAACACTAACTTAGCTTTATAAGAATATCTGCCTATGAAATATATTGGAGCCCATGTCAGTGCCGCTGGCGGTGTTGAAAATGCGCCGGTCAATGCCCATAAGATTGGCGCTACTGCCTTTGCATTCTTCACCAAAAACCAGCGCCAATGGCAGGCAAAGCCTCTGTCCCAGCAGAGCATTGAGGCATTCAAAGAAAATTGTGCGCTGTATAACTTCGCTCCGCAACAGATTCTTCCCCACGACAGCTATCTAATCAATCTCGGTCATCCGGAGCGCGAGGGGCTGGAAAAATCCAGAGAAGCATTTGTCGATGAGCTGCAGCGCTGTGAGCAGCTGGGCCTTCAATACCTTAACTTCCATCCAGGCAGCCATCTGCGGAAAATTTCTCAAGACGAATGTATTAAGAAAATTAGCGAGTCAATTAATCTGGCCCTGGATGCTACCAGCGGGGTCACTGCGGTGATCGAAAACACCGCCGGCCAGGGTAGCAATCTCGGCTTTAGCTTTGAACAGCTGGCCGCCATGATAGACGGCGTTGAAGATAAAACCCGCGTTGGCATCTGCTATGACACCTGTCACGCCTTTGCCGCCGGTTACGATATGCGCAGCACAGATGGCTGCGAGAAAGTATTTGCCGATTTCGAGAAAACGGTTGGCTTTAAGTACCTCTGCGGGATGCACCTGAATGATTCGCGCTCGGAATTTTCCAGCAGAGTCGATCGCCATCACAGCCTGGGGCTCGGCAATCTGGGGATGAATGTCTTTCAATTTATTATGCAGGACAACCGCTTTGACGGTATCCCGCTGGTGCTGGAAACCATCGATCCCTCTATCTGGGCCGATGAGATATGTCTGCTACGCAGTTTCCAGACGGCGGTTTAATTTACTCTTCCTGCTGTTCCTGCACTGCCAATAGGCCACGCCGGTAACTATCGGCGCTGGCACTGCTGTCGCCAACCTTCTCCAGAACTTCGGCCAGGGCGATATAGGCCTGGGGCGATGGTCGCAGTGCAACCGCTGCTGACAAATAGTCCCGCGCCTTACCCCAAAAACTGAGTCGCTGGCAGATAAGCCCCAGCGCCAGCAATAGATCGGGATCGTCACGATGCTTCTGCAACCATTTTTCCCCCTGAATCAACTGCTTTTCCGGGGTTGTCGACTGCAATTCGCCAAACTGCACTACCAGCTGCGGGTGCCACTGATGATTTAATGCTTTGATCAGCAGCGCCTGCTGTTTTTCCGGGGCGCCAACTCTGCTCAGGCTATTGGCATAGACGGCAATCATCTGGGGATGTCTGTGTAATTTTTTCGGCGTGTAATACCAGATATCTTCGAGCAGGGCCTTTTGCTCGCTGACGGGCAGCTCTGTATCTGCCCTGTATTCATCGAGCAGACTGCAGTAGACATCTAACTCAAGATTAGCCAGGGCTTCACCAGCGACCACTTTGTAATGCTTGAGATCGCGCAGCAGCTTCTGCAATGGACCCCAGTCTCCGGCCATATAGTAGGCATCGGCCAGCAGTCGAAGTAGGCCGCGATCACTGGGCTTTCTACTGTGCATGCCCCTGAGTATCTGCAGCGCCTCTGAAGGTTTCTCTTCGAGTAACAGCAGCTCTGCCAGCGCTTTATCGGCGACAAAACTGGACTTTGGATAGGTTATTTTTAGACGCTTCAACAGCTGCCTGGCCTGATCGATCTGGTTGTTATCAGCCGCAGCTCGTGCCGCAAAAAGTAAATTAACCACTGGCATTGCCGACTTATCAGCCGACTGGGAGAGGAGTTTTTCTGCCTGCTGCCAGTCATCTTCGGCAAACAGTATCAATCCCTCCGCGGTCTGGTTTATTTTTCGGCTGCTGCGGCGACTTCGCCACCACAGGCGAAAGCCCCCAGCCCCGGCTATCCAGCGCCAGGTTAGAAGTAACCACAGCAATAGCCCGGTGGCGGTCAGGTAGATCAACAGCCCGGTCCAGGCGCTCATCTCAATACTGAAGTCGGCAAAACTCAGCAGGATATAGCCACTGCCCTGTTGTAAAACCCATACCAGTGCGGCACCGATCAACAGTGCCAGCATCAATAGAACAAGCAGCTTTCTCACTTCTCTTGCTCCCCGTCACTGATGCGACTTTGGCGCAGCGTAAGCATAGTTTGAACCGCAGCCACTGAGCCTGATATATCTGGTAGACCCTGAATGACTGGACGCTCGCCAAGCAGATTTAGGCGCTCTATTAATGCCTGGCTCTGACTATTTAATTGGAAATAACGGGCTAATAGAGCCGCGGTTTTTTCCAGACTGGCGCGGTAGATAACCTGCTCTTCTTTAAGCAGTGCACTCTGAGCCTGCTCGAGCAACAGATAAATATTGTTTTGGATAATCGACTGCTCGCTGCTGGTCAGCAGCGGCTCAATAGGCTGCTGGCGTTTTTGCACCACAATCAGTTGGCCGAGCTTTTGGCTAAAGCGCTCAAAGCTATCCAGTAGAGACGGCATCTGGGTATTTTCAACTGCAACTGGTTTTGCTGCTTCAGTCTGGCTGGCAGGTTCTGTGATCGACAGCTGTTTTATCGCTTCGGAGATAGCCTCCAACTCGAGAAAGATACCCTCGCGATCAATCTTGCCAGTCATTCGCAGCGCCGCTATATCCTCAGCCAGAGCTCTGCGCACCGGAATCAACTCGGGGTCGTTTAACTGCACAAAAATATTATCGACATTCTCTAGTATTGCCAGGGGATTCTCGGTACTGCGCTCAACCTGCAAGCGCTGATTGGCAAGGCGAATCAGGTAGGCCGCCTCGGAGAGCATCCAGTCACCGCGGCTGGCAGTACCCAGTTGCAGGATTCGCTCAGCCTGGGAGTTTAGTCTTAACTTAACCGAGTAGAGTTGATCTTCCAGCTGACCAATTAACTGAGACTGCTGCTGGACTACCTGGCGGGTCAACTGCTGCTGTTTTTGCAGCTTGCCCTCTAACTCTGCCATATCGTCCTGCAGACTATCCGATATGCCAGCTCTGCTCTCTATCTGGGTTTGCCACTCAGTCCAACCCAGCCAACCTGCGCCCGCCAGCGCACCGATCAGTATTAGTAGCAAGAGGGTTTTTATCCAGGGAAAACCTTTTTTCGCGGCTGTTGTAGCGCTTTTGCCAGACTTTTGTTTAGCGGCTGTTTTTTTCGCCGTCGCTGTGTCTGCGGCACCAGGCTTATTGGCTGCAGCCTTAACGTCTGGCTTAGATTCTTGCTTAGGTGCTGTTTCCGCAGCCTGGGGTGTTTTTTTATCCGTCACCATTTTTCCTCTTGGATCAAAGGCTTAATTTCTTAAAGAGTAGCCCCTGATGGGGTTTCTATGCAATAGATTGCCGCTATAGACTGTCACTAGATAGCCACTCTGTTTATATTCCTGAATCGAAAGCCCTGTGTACAGCTGCCAACATAGATTCTGGCAGGGCATTTTCTGCGCTAATCACTCGCCTGTAGCCCAACCCTGCAGCTATGACGGCAACCCGCTCACTGGGCACAACAACCGCTGTGTCAGCAAACAGAGTATCCTCAGCTTGTCCCATTGCCTGAATTAATTCACCACTGTGGGCAACCAGGCAATCGCTCTCCTGCTGCTGGGCCAGTGCTAACTGTTGGCTGTCAATCACTCGTTGATAGAGCTCGCAGTATTCAACCCGCGCACCTCTTTCAATCAGAGTCTCGGCGAGGATTTCCCGCCCACCAACACCGCGAAAAATAATAACCCGCTGGTTTTCCAACTGCTGTAATTGCTCTAGCTTTAAAAGCGCTTCGCTGTTTTGCCGGCCACTGGGGTGAAGTGCATCCATATCCGCCTCTTTTAACAGCGCGGCGGTGCGTTCGCCAACGGCAAAATACTCAACGCCCACAGGCAGCATGGGCCAGTATTTATCAATCCATTCAATCGCCAACTCTGCGGCATTGCCACTGACAAAAATAGCTTTATGAAAGTTATCCAGCTCAAGAATCTGGGTTTTGATCTGATGATTTTCGACAACCGGCTCAATAGAGATTACCGGTATATGAGTTACATCCGCACCGGTATTTTCCAGCACGGATAACAGCTGATCTTCCTGACGCTGTGGCCTAATAAGCAATAGTCGCTTGCCAGCCAGACTGCTTTTGTCAGAGGACTCAGTCATCAATCTGTTCCATAGACCTCGGCAAGTATCGCTCCGGCGCCGGCAGCCAAAAGTCGCTCGGCCAGTTCAATACCTAGCTGCTCTGCAGATTCCCTGGGACCGGAAATTTCATCCTCGAGAATCAGCGATCCATCGACGCTGCCTACCAGCGCACGGACGCTTAAATTATAATTGTCTTCAAGCTCTGCATAGCAGGCTATAGGCACTTGGCAACCACCCTGCAAGTGTCGGTTTAGGGCACGCTCGGCAGTCACTCTGGTATTGGTATCTGGATCATTTAAGCTGGCCAGTAGGTCGAGAGTGGCCTGATCCTGATTCCGACATTCGATACCGACTGCACCCTGACCGCCAGCGGGCAGACAGAGCTCAGCGGGCAGCCGCGATGCAATTCTATCTTCCATACCCAATCGAAGTAGACCGGCGCTAGCGAGAATAATGGCGTCGTAGTCGCCATTATCCAGCTTGCCGAGCCGTGTATTCACATTGCCGCGCAGGTCTGCAATTTTTAAATGGGGAAACTTCGCCCGTATCTGGCACTGGCGACGCAGACTGGAGGTGCCGACGACCGCGCCATCGGGAAGCTGTTCCAGAGCTGTATATTGATTTGAGACAAAGGCATCCAGGGGGTCTTCGCGCTCACAGATAACCGCCAGTCCGAGTCCGGATGGAAATTCCATAGGCACATCTTTCATCGAGTGCACTGCTATATCAGCACGATTTTCCAATATGGCGACTTCCAGTTCTTTGACAAACAGTCCTTTGCCGCCCACCTTGGCCAGGGGCGTATCCAACAGCACATCACCGCGAGTGGTCATAGCGACCAGCTGCACATCCAGATCTTTGTTGTGTTGCAGGAGTTTGGCTTTAACAAATTCAGCCTGCCAGAGCGCCAGCGGGCTCTTGCGGGTGGCAATTCGGATAGTTTGAGACACTGGTATTCCATCGCTAGTCATTTACAATGAGCGACATTATCGACGATTTCGACGCACTTGGGCAGTTTAAAATAAGGCTATTTTAAAACTTCTAGAGTTCTGGCAGCAGGTGGCGCAATTTCGACTCCAGTCGTCGGCTGACCACTGGTTTAATACTTAGATCGCGAATACTGACTTGAAGGTGGCCATCAATAAACGCAAGCCCCTCAATAGCATCCCTGGCCACCAGCGCATTGCGATGAACACGCACAAAGATATCCGCAAATTCTTCTTCAATCTCTTTTAATGTATCCGACAAAACTGCCTCTGTGTCGGCAAGATAGGCGGTGACATATTTTTGTTCAGCTTGTAATAGCAGAATTTTTTTAACCGGGATCAGGTCGATACCCTGATGGGTTCTGCTGCACAGATGACGACGCTGGCTCTGGGGACGATGATCAATTTGCGCTCTGGTCTTGCGGCTGGCGCGCTCAATACCAGACACCAGTTCGTCATACTTAACTGGCTTTAAAAGATAGGCGCAGGCCTGAGCGTCAAATGCGCGCAGGGCAAAATCTTCAAAAGCGGTGCAAAAAATAACTGCGGGTGGCAATGTCATCCCGGCGATAACTTTGGCCGCTTCAAGACCATCCATTTCCGGCATACGGATATCCATAAGGACTATATCCGGGCAATATTTAACCGTTGATTGAACAGCCTCAAGTCCGTTCGTAGCCTGACCAACAATCGACACAGTAGATATTTTTTCCAGATGCTGCTGCAGGCGAATCCTTGCCAGCGGCTCATCATCAACGATCAGTACCTTGAGCATATTTAACCCTCCGTTGGTTTAAAGCGCATCCTTGTATGGTAATGATTTTGTTTTACAGTTTCCTGCAACTCTGCCTGCTGGTTAAAAAAAGCATCCAGACGATGGCGCAAATTATTGATCGCCATATTGTGGCCAGCAGGTTTTTGAAACCGCTGTTCACCGTTTGTCTCCAGGCTGTTAACTAACTCTATACAGACCCATTCGCCATCCCGGTAAATCCTGATCTTCAGATAGCCGCCCTTGCGTGCGGGCTGGATACCGTGGAATACCGCGTTTTCAATTAATGGCTGCAATATAAGCGCCGGCACAGAAATATTTGTCATATCAACATCAATATCCCAGTCGTATTGCAAACGCTCCGCAAGGCGCAACTTTTCAATCTGCAGATACTTTTTGCAGCTGTCGACCTCTAACTGCAGGCTCACACCATCAGTGCCGTCATGCAATGCGTAGCGAAATAGATCGCAGAGGTTTTCCAAGGTCTGCTCGGCTTTATCCGGGTCAGTCCTGATCAGGCTCGCCAGGCTGTTCATACTGTTAAATAAAAAGTGTGGGCGGATTTTTGATTGCAGAGCTTCGATGCGCATCTGTTGACTGGCACTCTGCTGCTGGCGCAATTGATGCTGCAGATAGAACAGCCGAAGTATTGCTCCGGCGGGTATCGCGGCAATAAGCACTGTATTGATAATCAATAGATAATCTACCCGCCATACAGCGTTAAGCAGGTAGTTGCTCCACAACTCAACAAGCGCCGCGCAAATTGCTGCGGCCAGTAGTACCAGGAAATAATTAATCAGGGCAATCTGACGCAATGACAGATGGTTGAGGAAACGCCGTCCCTGACATAAAAATACGGCACTGAGCAACGCTATAAAAAATATTTCCAGAGCGATGTTGCCCAAAAGCAGAAAATCGAAGGCGGAGATACCGCTGCGCATAAGGGTCATTAACACCGCAAAAAGCCCGGCGATAACCAATAAACCCAACAATCCCTGCCCGCGACAGAGGTCGGGAATAAAATAATTGTCTAATTGAGCCTGTTTTTCCCCTGAATCGCTCATTCGAGTTTCTGCTCATCCCTGTGATTAGCTATAATCCTAGTCGCGAAATAACAACCGAGCAAATAAGTCGAATGAGTCAATCTGAGAAAAACACTATGAATAAGCCCTCTGCCCCAAAAACCAACCAGGCTTGGGGAGGCCGATTTAACGAACCGGTCGATGAGTTTGTCGCTCGCTTTACGGC
>JABBBF010000089.1 GCA_018607545.1 SAR92 clade bacterium
AATAAAGTATAGGCATAAAATGAGTTTCACAGGCGGGGTCGCGATCAAAACAGGCATTGATATCCCGGCGGATGCGCTCGCCAATCGAGGCATCCTGCTGCAGGGCTTCGGCGATAACATCGCTGACCACCTGCGCCGAAACCACCGCACTGCCCATCTGCTGGGACAGGTTAAAGCAGAGTGCCTGCTCAAGGCTGGCGTGGCTGAGAATAGCTGCATCAAAGAAATCCGCCATCACTAGCTCCTGCGCCACTGCCCGGCGAGCCTGGTTGCATATTTCTTCCCACAGGGGGTCTTTCAATTCCATATCTAAGCTGTTCCTGTTTGGTTCTGCTTGAAGCCCTATTAAGGCAACTGTATATAGCGCGGGTAAATCTTATCGAGATTTTGCAGCACTGTATCCTGTAAAGCTATCTCAGTATTGAGCAGATTATCGGCAATGACCTTTTGGGTTAATCTGGCGGCAAACTGTTCCGCCACTGGTCGATAACTGATATGCCAGCGCTCGGGGGCAACGCCGCCTGAGTCTTTGGCATAGGGGCGATAGAAACCACTACTCTCAATCACTGTATCCAGCCAGTTGTGGAATGGGGCAAATACACCCTCGCCTTCAACCTCCTGAGGGGTCAGTTGCAGCTGATAATTTTTATCGATGGCGGCGGCATCATAGATATCAAAATCTGTTCCCCAATGATGTCGCGATGCGCCCGGCAGTGCTGACCAGCGCATTATCGCTTGAACCTGCTGCCATTCGTCGAGTTCTTGCATATCTACTTTTGCGCCGCTGTTAGCGAACACCGGGCGGAGGCCCATAGCTTTTTCATTCCATATAGCCAACTGTCGATCAAAACTGCGAAAACTGCTGCAAAGTCGCAGATCAAAGCCCTGATGGCCAGCCAGCTGACGTAGCTCTATCAGTGGTGCCACCACTTGGGGATGGATAAAGTAAGAGCTAATGGCAATCGACGAATTGTGGCTGCTGCCTATAGGTACAGAGCCCGCCGACCAGGCCACCAGATGATCCCCTGAAGAGCCGGTCATACTGTTATTGTCGATTAAAAATTTATCATCAATTTGCATAGCGTTGTTATACCTGCGCTTTAGCCTATAAGTAAAGGCTGATTTATCCTCTAGAAATAGTACGCCAATTAACGGGGATAGCATAAACTTGTGTCTATCATTGAAATATGCGCGCTCGACCGCATTATTAACTGTAGAATTCACAACCATAGGCAAGGATATATCCTTTGTCGCTAACCGCTTTATCAGTCAAGAGGAAAATCAGGTGTTAAGGATTGGGTTATTTCTTTTAACAAATCTGGCAATTATTTTTGTCGCCAGCGTTTCACTCAGCTTACTGGGTTTCAGCGGTATTCTCGCGGAGAATGGCGTCGACCTTAACCTGCAGTCACTGCTGATGTTTTGTGCAGTATTCGGCTTTGCCGGCTCCTTTGTCTCGCTATTGCTATCAAAGTTTATGGCCAAGAGATCGAGCGGCACGAAAATTATCGATCAACCGCAGAATGAAAACGAGCGCTGGCTGATGACGACAGTTGCCGAGCTGGCCAAAAAGGCCGATATAGGTATGCCCGAGGTGGGCATTTTTCCCGCCCAGCAATCCAATGCGTTTGCCACCGGCTGGAATAGAAATAATGCCCTGGTTGCGGTGAGCGCAGGCCTCTTACAGCGATTTGATCGGGATGAGGTGCGCGCGGTCCTAGCCCATGAAATTGGTCATGTTGCCAATGGCGATATGATTACCCTGAGTCTGGTACAGGGCGTGGTCAATACCTTTGTGATGTTCTTCGCCCGTCTTATCGGTTTCTTTGTCGATCGCGTGGTACTCAAAAACCAGCGCGGTCTGGGCATTGGTTACTGGATCAGCACTATCGTTGCTGAGATATGCCTGGGCATTCTCGCCTCGACTATTGTCATGTGGTTTTCGCGCAAACGTGAATTCCGTGCCGATGCCGCCGGTGCTGCACTGGCCGGGCGCACTTCGATGATCAATGCATTGCGCAAACTTCAGGCAGAGACTCAGGCACAGATGGAGAATCAAATGCCCGACACATTGACGGCCTTTGGAATCTCCTCTGGCTGGAAACAGCGCAAATCGAAACTGTTTATGACCCACCCTCCCTTGCAAGAGCGAATTGAGGCACTGCGTTTTGGACAGTAATCCACAGACAGCAAAGGCTGTGATTGAAAATGATTTTTTCCTCTGCCTGCTCAGCGATCTCGAGGAGATGCAGGCTATTGAACTGACCATTGAAGAGCGCCAGCTTTTTGCTATTCGTCAGGACAATCAGCTATACGCCTACTGGAATAGCTGCCCTCATATGGGGATCCCGCTAAACTGGATGCCTGGCAAATTTCTCGATCTGGATTCTGTCTTACTGCAGTGCTCATCTCACGGTGCACTGTTTCAAATCAGCGATGGTGAATGTGTTGGCGGCCCCTGTGTCGGTGATCGCCTGACTCCGGTCACCCTTAAGCGCGACGGCGATCAGTATTTTATCGCTGCCGACCAGCCGCTGCCGCCACCACTGGTTAATCTGCGAGCTGCGGCACTGCGAGACCTCTAATCGGGTTCTAGCTAGAGAATTAAAGGCAGCGGGCGCTGCAGACGAATAGCCTGATCGCTAATATCTGCCTGCCACACCAGCACTTCAACCCCGGCATCAATGGCCACAGACAATGTCTGTGCATAGAGTGGATCTATATGCTTGGCAATCGACATACTCTCGACGCCCGTCAACTGAACGCAAAAAAACAGCACGGCTCTGTGACCCTCGACAACCATGGCCATCAGTTCGCGCAGATGCTTCGCACCTCTTGAAGTGACTGCATCGGGAAACTGTGCATGGCCATCACCACAATCCAGAGTGACATTTTTAACTTCGACATAGCACTGCCCGCCCTTTTCCCCTTCGAGCAAGAGATCGATACGGCTTTTTTCTGCACCGTAGCGCACTTCGCTGCGAATACTCTGGTAGCCGCGCAACTCGGGAATAAGCTGATCTTCAATAGCCCGCCTGACTATATGATTGGGCCTGGCGGTATTTACTCCAGCCAGATTACCAAATGCGGTGGTGACAATTTCCAGTGTTCCGGGCAGTTTACGCTTGGGATTGTCTGATAGTGAGTACCAACAAGGGGCATTTTCTACCTGACAATTTTTCATCGATCCGGTATTTGGGCAGTGCACCGTTAACAACTCGCCCTGCTCAGTATGGATGTCTGTAAAAAAGCGTTTGTAGCGCTTAATAAAGGTTGCTGGCAACAGCGAAAGGTCTTTGCTCATCAATATATTTTCAGTCTTTAAGTGGCAATATCAATAGTTTATGTTATGAATTAGAGATATAAAAATTTGTGTGTGTGTAGATAAAATACAGCGGACCAAATAATCACTAATATCCCCTAATAAGGGGCTAAAATCAGTCGGCGATTATTAAATAAGTGTAAGTTTATAACCTCAGCATGTAAATTTCTCTTGAAAAATTGCTCCAATATCTCTATAAACGCACGTCCTGTATTCTTAGCTCAGAACTAACTGTGGATTTTAGGAATGGCAACAGCAAAAACAAAAGCAAAACCTGCAGCAGCCGCCAGTAGCGGTGGTGCAAAAACCCTTCATGGCCTGAGCCCTTACGAGGCAAAGAAGAATGAAGAGTACATGAATGAAAAGCAGCGCGAGCACTTTAAGCAGATTCTCAACGCCTGGCGTCATGAGTTGATGGAAGAAGTCGACCGCACCGTAACTCATATGAAAGATGAAGCGGCTAACTTCCCTGATCCGGCCGACCGCGCCACTCAGGAAGAAGAGTTCAGCCTCGAGTTACGCACCCGCGATCGCGAGCGCAAGCTGATCAAGAAAATTGATAAAACCTTAGTGCGTGTTGAAGACGACGACTACGGATTCTGCGACCAGTGCGGCGTAGATATCGGTATTCGCAGACTTGAAGCTCGTCCTACTGCTGATCTGTGCGTCGACTGTAAAACCCTCGACGAAATCAAAGAAAGACAGATCACTGGCGGCTAATTAAATAACCTCGCTGTTGGCGAGGTTATTTTTTAATAGCGGCAACCATCTCGCGATAACAGCCATGACAAAAGTAGCTTATATTGGACGGTTTGCTCCCTCGCCGACCGGGCCACTGCACTTTGGCTCTCTGGTCTGCGCCCTCGCCAGCTTTCTCGACGCCCGTTACCATTCGGGTCGTTGGCTAGTTAGAATTGAAGATATAGATCCTCCTCGGGAAATTCCCGGCGCCACCGCCACTATTCTGCAACAACTTACTGACCACGGCCTGATCTGGGATGGAGAACTGCTCTACCAAAGCACCAGGACAGAGGCCTATCGCGACGCCATCGAAAATCTGCAGCGCTCCGGCACAGCCTACAACTGTGACTGCCCGCGCCAGCGAATAACCGCGCTGGGTGGTGTCTATGATGGCCACTGCCGCGATCGCCAGGTTATGGAGAATGCAGCTGTGCGCCTGCAAGTGCCCGCACAACCTGAATCTACCGTCAGTTTCAGGGATCTGGTTATGGGTGACTACAGCCAGAATCTCTCGACCGAAGCTGGAGACTTTGTTGTTCAGCGTCGCGATGGGCTGTTTTCATACCAGCTTGCGGTCACCGTCGATGACCAGTTTCAAAATATCAGCCATATTATTCGTGGCGCCGATCTTATTGATTCCACGCCCAGACAAATCTATCTGCAAAAATGTCTCAACTCCCTGTCTGGCGAACACTCAGCGGCGATCTGCTCTCCGGTAACTTATGGCCATCTGCCGATGGCGATCAATGCTGAGGGCCAAAAGCTCAGTAAACAAAACCATGCCGCAGCTTTAATTGCTGGAGAGGAGTCGCAGAATCTCTGGCTAGCACTGCAGTGGCTCGAGCAGCGGCCACCAGATCAATTAAAAAATGAATCTATCAATCGAATTCTCGACTGGGCTATTGGCAACTGGTCAATCAACAGTATTCCAAAGCAGATATCTGTGCCTGCTCCAGACCAATACTAACAAGTCAGCTCTGCTGTGGATCAGGTTTGCTTTGCCGCCCCAGCTTGAATACCATCAATGCTTATTCAGCCACAATAATTAACCGACGAGCTCGCAGATGCTTAACTATCGACTGGTTGCAGTTCTAATATTTCTCAGCAGTGTAGTCATACCTCTTGCCTCTAAATGGGCTGTCGAGCCCCAGGGCAACTGGTTTAGACCCTTTGTCGTATGGGCCATAGTTGTCTTTGCCGCCTATATTCTGCAACGCCACAGGAACACCAATGAGTCTTGATATTGCCACAGCTGCGGCCGGCTTTATTATTCTCGGCTCACTCTTTTCATACCTGCTGGCAAAACAGGGCGGCAGAGCCAGCAACAACCTGATTTTAGTCTTAGCGCTGTTTGCCAGCAGTGGTTCACTGCTGGCTACCGGCACTATCGAGATGGCTGGCCGCTACGGTTACAGCACATTGCTCGCGCTGTTTGCATTCACCATGGTGTTTATCTTTTCGCCATTAATTTTTTATCCAATTCGTAGACTCAGCGCGATTATTCGCTTTGCCTCTCTGGTGGATTTTTTAACCTTCCGTTTTCGCGGAAAGACTGTTGCGGCGGTTGCCTGCAGCTGCCTGATAATCGCCACCATACCGCTATTCTTGGCCCAATTATTAGCCCTTGAGTCAGTGCATAATTTTCTCTTTGACAGCGATAAACTGTTTTTCTGGCTGTTTATAGTGCTGGTTATCACAACCATTAACTGGCGGACTATTGAGATCAGTCCTGTGCAAAATCTGCGCTGGATTATGGCCGCTGCCGGTCTTTTATTACTGGCGGCCCTAGGACTTGCAGCGCTGGTTTCAGTGCAGTCCATTTTTGGCAGTATTGGTGAGATGAACAGCTGGGTGGTGGATAGCGGCCAGCGATTTATTGTTCAGCGAATGGACTCTTCCTACAGTCTGTTTATTATTTTCCTGGCCGCGAGTTTTGCCCTACCGGTTAACTTCACCATTGTTATCTCCGAGCATATCTCCAACCGTCAAGCCGGCCTAACCGTATGGGCCTATCCCCTGCTGATGCTGTTGGCAAGCATACCGGTTTTCCCACTACTCTGGTCTGGCATTGCAGTTCAATCAGCATCACCACTGCAGGATTACTTGTTCGCCCTTCCCGCTCTGACAAATCACCCGATAGTAGCCGGGCTGGGTGCGGCGAGCATTATATTAATCTCTATTGCTCTGCTCTGCAGCATGTCGACCATGCTGGCTAAGATGGCTCTCAACAGCTTCATTCTGCCCAGTAAACCGCTACAGGATCAGCCCCAACTGATTCGCTGGATCAATCTTCGCCAATTATTAGTATCCTCAATTATTCTCATGGCTTCGGTGCTGCTCAGCCTGGTTATCAAAGAGCACAGTATCACTGATTTATACCTGATTGGATTTGCCGGCCTGGCGCAACTAACACCTGGTATGCTGGCCTCCATCTATCTGCCCAAAGCCAACCGCAGAGGCTTTATTATCGGCTTATTGGGTGGCATATCAGTCTGGCTGATCGGGCTGGTTCTGCCAATGTTAATGGGCGACTGGCACTGGCAGATACCGGGCACGGACAGTCTGTTAGTTTTTGGGATGGAGAGTTGGGATACCTGGGCCTTTGAGGCGCTGATGGTCAATATTGTGCTCTGCACACTGTTCTCTGTATTTTCCAAAATGGATAAGCAGGAACAATTATTTGCCCGACTCTGCATGGTCGACAATATTTATATTCCGGCACGAGTGCAGCTCAGTCACGGCTCTGTTGCAGAGATCAATGGCAGTCTGCGCAAGTCCCTCGGCGACGAGGCTGATCGAGTTGTTGAACGCGCCCTGAACGCGCTGGAGCTGGACAGTACTGAGACCAGACCTGCGGCGCTGAGAAAAATTCGCGACCATATAAACTCTGCCCTGACACTGCGTTTCGGCGTACTGGCCGCCGATCGAATAATGGAAGAATCGATTCCGCTGGCCGTGGCAGCTGAGCAGGAGTCCGATGATATTTATTTTATCGAATCGGTTTTAGCTATTCACAGTGACCGCCTGACCGGTATTGCCAGCGAGCTCAACAAATTGCGCATTCACCATCGCGAAATTCTCGACAATCTTCCTGTTGGCTTGGTAGCACTGGGGCAGGGCGGTGAAATCCTCAAGTGGAACAGCACCATGGCAAGCTACACAGAGATTGACGAGAGCAAGATTAGAGGAGCACTGGTCAGCGATCTACCGCAACCCTGGAACTCGGCTATCAACGGGTTCCTGAGCAGCAATGCCAACAGGGAAGAGAATCTCCGAATCGAGCTGGCAAACAGCTCACGTTGGTTTAACCTGCAGAAGTCGGCAGACCAAAGCACCGATAACGATACCATTTTACTTATTGAAGAGAGCACTAACTCGGTGCTGTTGACCCAGAATAGTATCGACAATGAACGCCTTGCCTCCGTGGGCCGATTAGCGGCCGGAGTAGCTCATGAAATTGGCAATCCGGTGACAGGTATCGCCTGTATCGCCCAAAATCTGCAGTATGAAACTGAAGCCGAAGAGATTAAAATTTCTGCCGACCAGATTCTCTCGCAAACCGATCGCATCAATCAGATTGTGCAGTCGCTAATCAACTTCTCCCGTGGTGAGCGAAGCCTTAAAAATGCCCTGAAATCGGTAAATGTGCGCGATGCCGCCGACGAGGCAATCCAGTTGCTGAACTTGAGCAATCAACAGTCAACACAGCAATTAAAACAACAATTTATCTGCACCCTGGACGCAGATTGTTATATTCTCGGCGATCACCATCAGCTGGTGCAGGTGATGATTAATTTATTGAGTAATGCCCGCGACGCCTCTGCAGAGAACGGTTCCGTGACTATTGAAGGTAAACGCCGGGGCCAGAAGCTGACAATTATGATCAGTGACTGCGGCACTGGTATTGACAATGATATTCAAGACCGCATCTTTGAGCCCTTTGTGACCTCAAAGCAGCCAGGTGAGGGAACCGGTCTTGGCCTGTGGATTGTATTTAGTTTGGTAAAAAATCTTGGTGGCGAGATCAATTTATCAAGCCCAGCGATCAACAGTGATCGCGGTACAACAGCCCAGCTGCACTTTACCGCTCACACTGCATAACGAAAACTAAGCACTTTTTCGGCTTGTTTCCACAGCGCTTCAGAGTAACAATAGCCATCAACAATGGCACTCAACAATCTTGAACCACAAAACCACTATGAGTAATAGCAACCCAAAAAGTCATATTCTTATCGTTGAAGATGAGGATATTATTCGCAGCTCACTGCGTAAATTGCTTGAACGGCATGATTTTTTGGTCAGCGATGCAGTGAGCATCAAGTCGGCTCGCGAACTGTTTGATCTCTCCGGGTTTGACCTGATTATCAGTGATCTGCGTTTGCCCGGCCAGATAGGGACTGACCTTATACAGCTGGCCAGGCCGGTTCCGGTGTTGATTATGACCAGTTATGCAAGCCTGCGTTCGGCGGTTGACACCATGCGCCAGGGCGCGGCGGATTATATATCCAAGCCCTTTGATCACCAGGAAATAATGGTTTCGGTGCGGCGTATTATCGACGCCCCAAAAAAGCCAGCAGAAATCTCTACAGATCTATCGCTGGAGGGCTATTTCACTAGGTTTGTACTCCAGAACCAGGATCATTTGAGCGAGACAGATCTGGCTAAAAAACTTGGCATTAGTCGCAAGAGCCTATGGCAGCGACGAAAAAAACTGAGCATAAACCGAAAAAAAACCGCCACAAACCCATAAATCCACTTGTAAGCTCAGTTTATTTGGATACAATCGGTGCCTCAGAACGAAATATTCTGAAAATAATAATAATAAAAAATAAAAATAATAAAATCCGGATGGATACGAAAGGAGTTTTCTACGGCCCTATAGCATCAAGTTACTTGAATAGCCGCAGAAACAATTAGGGGGGGCTGTCTTAGGACACCCCTTATTTACTTTCTCTCTCTATTAACTCAATTCTAGCAACTCTTTCTCACAAACCTTAATTACACGTCTTTAATATCTTAGTTTCCCGAAAACGGCGTACCTCTGTTAAACTCACGTATCTGATCACAACCTAATCGGCAGCACTTAATGCTGGAACGCATAAGTAGATTCTTCAAATCTGATAAAAACTCTAACAGCGCTGGCGCCTATATATATGGTTCCAGTGAACACTGTCTGTCACCTGATATGATCAATCGGGATGCGCGCAATGTCGTTGATGTGCTGCAAAAGGCTGGATTTGAAGCCTATGTAGTTGGCGGTTGTGTTCGCGATCTACTGCTTGGATTAAAGCCTAAAGACTTCGATGTTGCGACCAGTGCCAAGCCCTGGGAAGTGAAATCACTGTTTCGTCGTTCGCGAATTATCGGCCGTCGCTTTCAAATTGTGCATGTGCAATTTAGCCGTGAGATTATTGAAGTTACGACATTCCGCTCCAATGAAACCAAATCTAACGACAAAAGAAAGAACCATCGCCAACAGACCGATAGCGGCATGCTTACCCGCGATAATGTATTTGGCAGTTTGAATGATGATGCCAGTCGCCGTGATCTGACCATAAACGCCATGTACTATGATCCAGGCGATAACAGTATCCATGATTTTGCCGAGGGTCTGGACGATATAGAGAAGCGCGTTATTCGCATTATGGGGGATCCCGCGACAAGGTTTCGTGAAGACCCTGTACGTATGCTGCGCGTCGTTCGCTTTGCGGCCAAACTCGGCTTTAATATAGAAAATCGCACCGGCAA
>JABBBF010000202.1 GCA_018607545.1 SAR92 clade bacterium
CATCTGAACGGCCTTCTGAACTGCCCGCTCTATTGCCATCGCGATTGCCGTCTCGATTGCCTTCACGAGAGCCTTCTCGGTTGCCGTCTCGAGAACCTTCACGAGAGCCATCGCGGCCACCATTCTTTTTCTTGGCGCCCGCCTTGGGTCCATGAGAATAGCTGTTTGAACGCTTGGCTTTAGGGTTATGTCTGCTGTTACCCCTGCTATCAGATTCACTCTTCAGGGGCTTTCTCGGCTTTTTCGCGCGTACCGGACGACTTAAGGTGGTCTCTGGCACATCGTGCACAGGTTCAAACCCATCCATCACCTCGCGGGGCAATAATTTCTGGGTTAGACGCTCGATATCCGAGAGCAGATCCACTTCATCGGCACTGACCAGCGAAATTGCCGTACCTGTCGCGCCGGCACGACCGGTGCGGCCGATACGGTGCACATAGTCTTCCGCAACATTTGGCAGATCAAAATTCACCACCTGGGGCAGCTGCTCAATATCCAGACCGCGAGCGGCGATATCAGTGGCCACCAGAATACGAATCTCACCGGCTTTAAATCCTGCCAGCGCCTTGGTGCGAGCACCCTGACTTTTATTGCCATGAATTGCCGCGGCCACTATGCCCTCGGATTCAAGATGCTTGGTCAGCTTGTTGGCACCGTGCTTGGTCTTGGTAAAGACCAGCGCTTGGCTCCAACTATTATCGTGAATCAAACGTGTCAGTACTGCGGCTTTTTGTTTTTTATCAACCGTATAAACCGACTGAGTAACTGTGGGTGCCGTTGCATTGCGCGGTGTTACAGAGATCTCAATAGGGTTTTTAACCAGTCCTTTGGCCAGTGTGCGGATTTCATCAGAGAAGGTTGCCGAGAACATCAGGTTCTGGCGACGCTTCGGTAGCAACTGAATAATACGCTTGATATCGTGGATAAAACCCATATCCAGCATACGGTCGGCTTCGTCGAGCACCAACACTTCGAGGTGCGTAAACTTAACTGCATTCTGACTGTGCAAATCCATCAAACGACCGGGGGTAGCCACTAGAATATCGACGCCCTTGCGCAGTTTCATCATCTGCGGATTAATCTTTACTCCGCCAAAGACAACTGCAGATGTCAGTGACATATGCTTGCCGTAGAGGGCAACATTTTCACCCACCTGAGCGGCTAGCTCACGGGTTGGGGTGAGGATTAATGTGCGAACATGATTAGCCTGGGCGCGGCGGCCAGTACTTAACCTTTCAAGTATTGGCAGGGTAAAACCAGCGGTCTTTCCGGTGCCTGTCTGCGCGGCAGCCATAACATCGCGGCCGTCCAAAACGGCTGGTATGGCTTTGGCCTGAATCGGCGAAGGCGTGTCGTAACCCTGCGCGGCAACGGCTTTGAGAATCGGGGCTGAAAGGCCCAGTTCGGTAAAGGTCATAAGGTGTCTTTTTGTGTTTGCGGGCACTCGATATTGAGTGCACCTGGGGAATGGCGCGCAGAGTACAGGAAATGGCCTGTAAAAGCCATTTTATCAAGGACTTAGATGACTCAACTTAAAACAATTTGCTGCTGCAGATAACTACTCGGCAACAAATTTCATGGAAATCGAATTGACGCAGTGGCGAATATTCTTTGCTGTCAGGCCTTCACCCTCAAATACATGTCCCAGATGACCATCGCAGCTGGCGCAGAGTATCTCTACACGCCGCCCATCGGCATCGGGCTCGCGCTTTACTGCCCCGGAAATCTCATCATCAAAACTCGGCCAGCCGCAGTGGGAGAGAAACTTATGCTCTGAACGATAAAGGGGTGCATCACATTGCTTACACAGATAGAGGCCGCCGTCGGTCTTGTCGGTATATTCACCGGTAAATGGCGGCTCGGTACCCTTATCCTGAATAACATATTGCTCTTCGCGGGTCAGCTGATTGAAATGCTTGCTCATAGACGCCTCCAAAAATTAATTTTGCACCAATGACCAGAGGTCATTTATACCGCGCTGAACAACTTTCAGCGGCTCAAGACTGTCCCTATCATACGCGAGGTTAGTTAATATTAGATCGGTTGGGTAGATGTGCATATAGTCCAGTGCCGGATGGCCCATGGCGGCATATTCCCAGTCCAGTAACTTTAGCCCTTCCGCTGTGACAATAATATTTTCTACTACCAGGTCATGGTGGCAGATCACCGGTGTCCAGTCACTGTTATCTATGGACGAGGCGGCAGACAGTATCTCCCTAACCATTACTTGGTCAACCAGGTGCTGATCCAATTGATTGATATAGGCAGTGCAGTAATCTACATAGTTGCGCTTTTCCAGATCAGGTACAGCAATTGCCTGGATCTGCGCCAGCGCACTATTCAAGTTGCGGCGATTTTCCGCACTGTCCACCCAGTGCCGCCCCTTACAATAGCTGCTTACCATTGACTGTTCATCACTAAAAAACAGTCTCGGAACAGTACCGGTGGGCTGCAGCAATTGGAGGATTTTCTGCTCTCGGTTGCGATCTATACCAAGGCTTTGGCTATTGGCGGCGTTAATTCTAACCACCGCCTCAAAGGCGCCGCTGGCCACCAGAAAGGAACGATTGGTTTTACCCCCGTACAGCTCACGGATAGGCTGGGGCTGGCTGCAGAGAGTTAACCCCTCTACCTGCCAGTTCTGCCATTTAGATAGCGTCTGCTGAAGAAGCTGCTGTGTATTGCTCACGATATTTTTTTATCCAGATAATATAACCGACAACGGCGAGGACAATATACAACACAAAGAGGCCTGCGGTTTGGTAGAGACCTCGATCCAGATAGAGGAATATGGAGACCATATCGATCACCACCCAGTACAACCAGTTCTCGATAATCTTGCGCGCCACCATTACCGTGGTCACCACACCGGCCCATGTGGTAAAGGAATCCAGATAGGGAAGCCGAGCATCTGTATTCGCGGTCAGTAAATAACCTGAAATAGCAGTGGCGATAAGAACAATGCCGATAGCCATACTGTGATTGGCAAGGGACCAACGGGAGATCTTCAGCCCGGTCTGATGCTGACCGCCGCGCTGCCACTGGTACCAGCCATAGACTGCCATCGCCATATAATAGATATTGAGTGCAGACTCCATATAGAGGCTGACATCGCCAAAAATCCATACATAGATAGCCGTGCTGAAGAAGGCACAGTACCAGCAGAGACTGTTTTCTTTAATAGCAAAGAGAAGATAGGCAATAGCCAGTATTACCGCCACAGTCTCCAGATTGACCCATTCAAACATGGTTTACAGCGCCTCGTAACCGGGAATAATTTTCGCCACATAGATCGCCATATTGAACTCCCGATAACAGGCGGCAATCGTATCCTGCACCGCCTTCATGCAGTGCTCGTACTCCCCCTGCACTACAGTGCTGGTGGGGAATGTGGTGATTTTCAGATTCTCAAACTGATTGATTTTTTCAATAAATCCCTTGATCGGAGGAATAAAATCCTCCCGGTTTGGGTACATACTGATATCGATAGTCACCTGCATTATAAAACTCCTTTTTATCCTGCTGTTTTAGAAACTGTATTTGCCGCTAAGGCCAAATACACGGGGCTCACCCAGCTGAGTGTAGGATTCTGCTACCCAACCATTATTTGGGTTGTTACCAAAATAAAATCCGCGCACCTCATAGTCCTTATCCAGCAAATTTCTACCCCAAACAGATAAGGTTAAAGGGCCTTGCTGATAGCTAAATTTCCCATGAAGTAGTTCGTAGGCATCGGATTGCTGATTGTGGCTGTTAGAGAAGTAGAAACTATCTTTACCATCCATCTGCACAGTCAGTGAATAATGCTCCATAAGTGTATATGCCGCGCCCAGATTAAACTGATAAGACGGTGCATGAGCCTGATCACGACCTGTTTGATCTAAAGGCTCATCATTTAAGTCCAGAACCACCAAATCTCCCAGTTTGGTCTCAAGTAGCCCCAGCGCTGCAAAAATTCGCAACTGCTCAGTCAGCTGCCAATCGGCTTCCAACTCAACGCCATAGTTATCACTGCCCTCAATATTGTCTCGATATGAGGTCCAGTTGCCGGTAGAAATCTCTAGGGCTAACTTAGCCTGCATATCCTGACGATCCATATAAAAAGCCGTCAGGTTAAGGGTCAGGGAGTCTTCAAGATAGCTGCCTTTCAGGCCCAGCTCATAATTTAATACCGCTTCACCTTGATAGGTTAATTGCTGGCTTAGAAGCGCTATGGTGGCATCATCACCACTAACCAACGCCTTGCCATAGGCATCGGTGTTAAGACCACCGGTTTTATAGCCTCGACTTAATGCGCCGAAGACCATTACATTATCATCCACGCTGTATTGCAGGCTGAGCTTACCGCCTATCAGATCATCTGCTATATCGCCGACAACACCAAAACTGTCGAAATAATCATTTTCAAAACGCTCAAAACGGGTTCCCAATGACAGCAGCCATTGATCATCCAGCACCCAATCTAACTGGCCATAGGCAGCGTAACGACTGCTATCAAAGCTGCTAGTCAGGCTATCAGTCCAAGCGCCGTAATAGTCTGCATCCTCGCTGTAACTCAAATCCACTTGACGGTCATAGGCATAAATACCGCCTACCCAACCAGCGCCACCAAGAATCTCACTACCTGGTTTGGACAGGAATCTTAGATCGATACTCTTTGCCTGGCGATCCCGAGCGTTATTCTCAAAGCCTCTAACACCGACCGTATCAAAGTCAGACCAATCCCAATCAAACCCATATTCAAGGTTTGACTCTTCAGCCGTTACCTGAGCTTCGAATACATAACTATCAGACCCATCCCAAGTTGCCAGCACCGATAGGGCAGTGGATTCCTGACGGTCGTGGCCAGGCTCATCTGACTGGGTATTTCTGGTATTTTCCAGAGAAAAGGCGTTATAGCCATTATCAGCATCAATATAAATGGCTGTAAGATCCAATTCGAAATCATCCGATACCGCCCAATTCAACTTGACCCGCGCAGAGAGCTCATCGATATTGTTGGTGTTATCACGATTTAAAAAATCATTCGCAATATAACCATCGCCACTGTTTTTATTGATCGAGATTCGGCCTAAAAGGCGCTCAGTAACAGTCCCGCTTGCAACGACACCGAAGGTTTTAGCGCCGTAATTTCCTGCGCCCAAATCTACTCGACCTTCAAATTCCTCGGCCGGGTCAGATGACCGAATATTAATCAGCCCTGCCATCGCACTGGATCCAAAACTGGTACCTTGAGGGCCGCGTAAAACTTCAATCTGCTCAACATCATAGACACCTCCAGCCAAACCCAGATTGCTAAAGTCAATGCCATCTACCACAAGGCCCACAGAGGAGTCCAAAGGTTCTTTAAACTGACTGCGTTCACCGATACCTCTGATCTGAAAAAAACGACCACGTGAAGCGCCTGCCGCAATATTCACATTCGGCACCAGATTTAACACATCCTGCAGATGCTCAGCTGCACGATTTTGCAGCTGCGAGTTGGAGACAACAGTTAAACTCGAAGGGGTTGTTTGTGCAGTGCTATCGCGAAAATCCGCGCTGACTACAATTTCATCAATGGTATCTATAGCGTCGCTCTCGGACAGAGCATTGGTGGAATAGCCAAAAGTTGCCGCGCCTGCAACAACCGAAAAGAATGCAATGGCAGGGGGTTTAAAAACACTGGAATAAAATTTCATATTGAGCCTCAGTAACATCAATTAAAGTTAAGGAGACCCGGAGTCAAAAGACGAGGTGAAAGGCAAACTTGCTAACAGTCCTATTCCTACGCCGGCATAATCCGGATCAGGTTCAAAGGGTACATCTCAGGCCCAGTTGCTCGGCCGCCCCTTAGGAAACGCAGGCATAATAACATTGCCCTACAGAGAAGGCATAAGAAATATTGACACTTTATGGTTAAAAAGTAACCTCGTATTGAGATATATCACAGGCCATCTGCTAGAGTTTTACAATTAAACCGTACAGGCGAGAATCCGGCTTATTTCACAGAGCGAACGACCCGACTGCTGGCGCAGATCTGCAAAAACCTGCTCCACCAGACGTAAATCCCGCTGCGCTGTCGGGCTAAACTTTTTCATCAACCCCTGATTGATCAGCGCATCACAGACATCCTTGGTCAGCAGAAATGTATCCTTACCCATACTGCGCAACATCATCGGTCCGGAGTTGCCACCCAGCCTTGAGCCCTGCTTTTTAAGCTCCAGCCACAGGCCGACAAGATCGTCCTCCGGCCAGCCGGCAATAAATTGGCCAAAGCTGCCATGGCTGCGCTGCCTGTCCAATACATAGGTAGCGTTATGCCTGACCGAGACTATTTTGGTGAAGTTGCGGACTATACGAGTATCTTTCGCCAACTCCTCCAGCTTCTCATCGCTGAAATGGGCAATCGCCAGAGGGTTAAACTCGGAAAAAGCGGCCTCAAAGCCTGGCCATTTATTATCTATCACCCGCCAGACAAAACCGGCGCGAAAGACGCAGCGAGTCATCATCGACAGATAGCGATCATCGGTCTGCGCGGCTAACTGTGCGGGGGTCTTTGCCCGTGGCAATATGGCTTCAAGTTGATCGGCACCGCCACGATTATGCGCCGCCAGTTTATAGAGTTGGGAATAGGATGTTGCCACAGGCCTGTCTCACTAAATTATTTTATTAGACAACATTATATAGGCTGCTCAGCCGATTATTTGAATAATAAAGCCTACAGCTATGACCAGCAGCACCAGTGCAAATAGCTTTTCCAGCCAGCGACTGCGCCGCTGATAGGCGATTAATGATGTTGAATGAGAAATAACCACAGCCATCAACATATACCAGAACATATCCACACCACCAGCAATCAGTGCCAACAGCATTTTTTCCCAGAGTTGGCTGTCGGCATCGACAAACTGACTAAAGAGCGCGCTAAAGAAAATAATAATCTTGGGATTAACCAGTGCTATTAAAAGCCCATCGCGAGCAGCCAACAATTTCGAGGACTGGGCGGAAACTACCGAATAAGCATCGCGGCTGGGCTTTGCGAACAGCAACCTGAACGCCATCAAGATTAAAAATACACAACCAGCTATTTGTATTGCACTAAAAATCAGCGGATTACGATCTACAAGAACAATCAATCCAGACGCTGTGATAAAGGCAAAGATACCTATCATCAGGCCATGACTGATTGCCGCTATCAAGCCAGCCACCCTGCCCTGAGAGAGCGATAAATTAACGATTACCGCAAGACTGGGGCCAGGGGACATTGCACCTAACAGGCAGGCTAGTGTGACTGTAAACCAAAATCCACTATCCATAGATTCACTCTTTGTTTATGTGGAATAGTCTTTTATACAGGCATATTTAGATAAAGCAACTATTAGGATTGGAGTTTTATGGGAGTTAGAGAGCCAGAAAAGCCGTTTAGGGCAGATAGCCCTTTCTAATACTAAAGTATTAGTACATAAAGGTTATATCAAGCAATTCATAAATCAATAAAAATACACACTTATAGAATTTACCCACAAACGGATTTTGAATAGAAACTCTATATATAGAATCTAAAACTAACACAGCGGCCCGCTAGAGGCGCGTTATTTTAAATCCTCAGATGAGTACTAAAATCTATGAGTGCTGAAAGTAAAGAAATTATCAATCAACAGGTGCTGGAAGAAAAATTTTCTGCTGGCCTCTTGGAATTTGAAACCCTGATTCAGTGTATCAACGAAGACAGCCAGTCGAAGCTGATCGATCTGTTTGTGGAGTTAACTGAAGAGTAAATAATTGCCAGTAAAACTTTGTCTATTTAATTACTGATTAAATTTTTCGGCAACTTTGGTGAATAACTTTGAGCGCTCAGTCTTAGAAAGGCCCAATATTTTTTTGTAGATATCTTCGACAGAGTTAATTTTTTTGCCAGAAGGCTTTTTCGGCAGCGCATTGCAGTAGAGAGAGTCTATAGGGACACCGAAATAGTCTGCCAGGGCTGCCATAGAGTCACGGCGAGGATCCTGGGTAACCTGACTGAGTATCCGATTAATAGTTGGCTGGGGAACCCCGGTAGCTCTGGAAAGGCCACTCTGAGAAATGCCCTCTTTTGCCATTAAACGCGCTAGTTCTTTGCTCATATAATCACTCATCTTTCGTACTTTAATTAACTATCCAATGATGTAACATTTTTAGGCAACTTTTCATTGGATTGCCAGTTTTTATTGTAATTCTACAATTGAAACACTGCGTTTTTATTCTTGGCTTTGACAGCCATATTTCCCGCAACCCCATCAAGCAGATCGGGTCGATCGGTAATAATTCCATCGACGCCGAATATTATCAGATCGGCCATCTCCTGAACATTATTAACCGTCCAAACGTCCAGCTTTAAGTTGAGCTCACGAGCTGTTTCAACCAGAGACTCAGAAACAACTCTTATACCATTCTGCTCAAGAGGCAGCTGCACTGAATACCCCGGAGGGTCATAGAGGTGACCCAATCCCAGCCAACTGAGAACCACCATCCACTGAGCCTCTTCCTCACCCAGAGAGGTTGGAATTTCCGGACATCGCTGTCTGAAGCTGCGCAATACTGACGAATGGAATGAGCCCACTACCACTTGGTTGAGTAAACCATACTCTTTAATCAGCTGACATAAATAGCCACCAGCTTTTGTATCTTCAGGCTTTAGCTCAATTAAAAATCGATTTTCTGGTAAAGTGACAAAAAATGATTCCAGTGTCGGGATACGAATGCCCTTTTCGGCAATTTTTTCCGGGTAGTCATACTTATTAAAACCAACATCGAACAATGATAACTCAGCCAAGGTCATTTCAGCAATTCGGCCAGTGCCATTAGTCGTTGAATCGATCGTGTCATCGTGGCGTACAACCAAAATATTATCGGCGGTTAAATGAATATCTAGCTCGAGAATATCTGCTCCAACAGACAGCGCATTGACTGCAGCCTCTAAGGTATTACCCGGCAGCAGGGCCCGACCATTGCCATGGGCGATAACATTAAACGAGTTATCGGCATAGAACGGGATATCCTCTAAGCGGTTGTCAGCTGGCCAGAGCAATAATGTAGTATAGACAAACCCGGCAACCAGCAGAGAAAGCGTTAATTTTCTAGGCAGGGGAAAAGTCATAAGCAAAATTCACAAAAGTATCGAATGATTATTTATTGAGGCGGTCGGCAATCAACTGATCGACAACAGAGGGGTCTGCCAGCGTTGATGTATCTCCCAGATTATCCAATTCATTGGCCGCCACTTTGCGCAGAATTCGCCGCATAATTTTTCCAGAGCGGGTTTTCGGCAGACCTGGTGCCCACTGAATAATATCTGGTTTGGCTATGGGGCCAATCTCTGAAGCACAGAGTGCAATCAGCTCATCCCGCAACGCTTTATCGGGCTCGACACCGGACATGGGGGTTACATAACAATAAATGCCCTGACCTTTTATATCATGGGGGTAGCCCACCACCGCAGCCTCGGCAATATCCTTATGCAACACCAGCGCACTCTCAACCTCTGCGGTGCCCATACGGTGCCCGGAGATATTCAATACATCGTCGACACGGCCGGTTATCCAGTAATAACCATCTTCATCGCGACGGGCGCCATCGCCAGTAAAG
>JABBBF010000006.1 GCA_018607545.1 SAR92 clade bacterium
TTAGTTGCTGATTTTGCCATTACCGTTCCTAGGAATTATCTTTTAATGGGACGACGCGGCCCTTTACGGGTGCGTGCGTTCGTCTTAGTACGCTGTCCACGTACAGGCAAATTCCGACGGTGACGAAGGCCGCGATAGCAACCCAAATCCATCAGACGCTTGATATTCATGCTATTTTCTCTGCGCAGGTCACCTTCAACTTCGTTGGTTCCTACAGCAGCACGCAACAAATCAAGTTGCGCCTCATCTAATGCAGCGATCTTTGTGTCTTCTGCAATGCCCACATCCGCACAGATCTTCTTGGCGGTAGGACGACCGATACCAAACACGTACGTCAGTGAGATCACTGCGTGCTTGTTATCAGGAATGTTGACACCGGCAATACGGGCCATTCACATTACTCCACTTATACTAAGGGTTTAGTCGGTATTCCTACACCTTGCAGTAAGACTGCGAAAAGGCGCGGTAGAATACCGATAGATCTACCAAAAATCAACCAGATTATCCCTGGCGCTGCTTATGACGCGGCTCAACACTACAGATAACACGAACCACACCTTTACGGCGGACAACTTTACAATTTCGACAAATCTTTTTAACCGATGCACGTACTTTCACGCCATCACCTCTTTATTTACGGCCAACATTTTTAAGGTTGGCCTTTTTCATCAGCGAATCATACTGCTGCGACATTAGATGTGACTGCACTTGAGCCATAAAATCCATTGACACAACAACCGCAATCAATAGTGATGTACCACCTAAGTAGAAAGGCACATTAAAGTACACATTCAAGAACTGAGGCATCAAACAAATCAGGGTGATATAAATACCGCCAATCAATGTTAAACGTGTGGTCACACTATCGATATATTTTGCGGTGTGCTCTCCAGGACGAATCCCGGGCAAATAAGCACCACCTTTTTTCAAGTTATCAGCCACTTCTCTTGGGTTATACATCAACGCCGTATAGAAGAAGCTGAAGAAAATAATCAAGCTCGAGAACATCAACACATAGAGTGGCTGTCCTGGACCTATCAACAACGAAATATCCTGTAGCCAATCTGGCGCGTTGGCTGCAGATCCAAACCACTGACTAATTGAGGCTGGGAATAACAATAAGCTGCTAGCAAAAATCGCCGGTATAACGCCCGCCATATTCACTTTAAGCGGTAGGTGCGAACTCTGCGCATTGTAGGCTTGACGGCCTTGACGCTGGGCATAGTTGACAGTCAAACGACGCTGGCCACGCTCTATAAACACTACAAAGTAGACCACGGCGACAGCGATAAGCAGCACGAACACCAAGACCAAAGAATTCAAATCACCCTGTCGAGCCGACTCAAGAGCCTGACCGATAGCACCGGGGATACCTGCAACTATGCCGGCAAAGATCAACATAGAGATACCGTTGCCGATACCACGCTCGGTAATTTGCTCGCCAAGCCACATAAGGAACACTGCACCAGCAACTAAAGAGGAAATAGCCACCATATAAAACATGCTATTTACTTCGTAGGCCAGTCCCTGAGAAGCGAAGCCAACTGCCATCGCTGTACCCTGAATTAGAGCCAAGAACACAGTGCCGTATCTAGTGTACTGATTAATCTTACGGCGACCGCTGTCACCTTCTTTCTTTAACTGCTCTAACGCAGGCACTGTCGCTGACAGCAGCTGCATAATGATCGATGCAGAGATATAGGGCATTACACCCAGAGCCAGTATGCTCATTCTCTCTAGCGCGCCACCGGAGAACATGTTAAACAGCCCCAGGTAGGTACCCTGGTTCTGGGTAAACAGCTCTGCCAGACGATCCGGATCAAATCCAGGAACGGGAATATGTGTACCAATGCGATAGATAATAATCGCTGCAAACAAAAAACGTAGGCGAGCCCAAAGCTCGCCTAAACCTTTAGTGTTGCCTGCTGGCATGTTTCCCGGCTTCGACATTATTAGACTTCTACCTTTCCGCCAGCAGCTTCAATAGCAGCCAGAGCGCCTTTAGTGGCTCCGATGCCTTGCAGCGTTACTGCTTTAGTAACCACACCAGAGGCAAATACTTTTGCACGGGTGATGCTGCAGTTGATCAAGCCAGCCGCTCGCAGGCTGTCGATAGTGACAATACCACCTTCAACTTTATCCAACTCAGAAAGACGAATCTCTGCAGTGACTGCAGCCAGGCGCGACGTAAAGCCGTACTTGGGAAGACGCTTCTGTAAAGGCATCTGTCCGCCTTCAAAACCGGGACGTATTCCGCCACCAGAGCGCGCTTTCTGACCTTTGTGGCCGCGGCCACCAGTCTTACCAATTCCACTACCAATACCGCGTCCGACGCGTTTGGCTTCTTTAATTCGGCCCGGTGCTGGGCTAAGGGTATTCAGACGCATCTTAAGCTTCCTCAACCTGCAACATATAGTGAACTTTATTGATCATGCCACGAACTGATGGAGTATCTTCTACCTCAACAGTATGACCGATCCGACGCAAACCCAAACCAGAAACACAGGCCTTGTGATTCTGCAAACGACCGATAATGCTCTTAGTCTGAGTTACTTTGATTTTCTTTAATTTAGCTTTTGCCATGATCTACTTCCAATAACTGACGCTGTATTAGCGATCACTTAGTTGAGGATTTCGTCTACAGATTTGCCGCGCTTGGCTGCAACATCTTCCGGTGATTTCATATCTCGCAGCGCCTTAAAAGTTGCGCGAACTACGTTTACCGGATTAGTTGACCCGTAGCACTTAGCCAGTACGTTTTGTACGCCGGCCAGTTCTAACACAGAACGCATTGCACCACCGGCAATAACACCAGTACCATCTGAGGCTGGCTGCATATAAATCTTTGATGCAGCGTGGATGCCTTTAGTCGGATACTGAATAGTGCTGCCGTCAAGCGCAACATCAATCATGTTGCGACGAGCAGATTCCATTGCCTTCTGAATCGCCTGGGGCACTTCACGCGCCTTGCCACGACCGAAACCAACTTTACCATTGCCATCACCAACAACAGTCAGTGCAGTAAAAGCAAAAATACGTCCACCTTTAACCGTCTTAGCAACACGGTTAACCTGAACCAGCTTCTCCATCATTCCTTCAGCTGCATCTTTCTGATCTGTAAGAGCCATATCTTCTACCTATTAAAATTCGAGGCCGGCTTCACGCGCGGCGTCAGCCAGTGCTTTTACACGGCCATGGTATTTGAAGCCACTGCGGTCAAACGCCACTTTAGTGACACCCGCAGCAACGGCGCGCTCGGCAACCAATTTGCCAACAGCTGTAGCCGCATCTGTGTTACCAGTGCTGCCACTGCGCAGATCTTTTTCCAGCGTTGAGGCAGTCGCTAATACACGATCACCTTCAGCGGCGATAACCTGGGCATAAATATGACGTGGAGTCCTGTTTATGCACAGACGGTTAGCACCTAACTCGCGGATCTTCATGCGTACGCGCTTAGCGCGACGCTGACGTGATACTTTCTTATCGCTCATCGTATTACCCTATTACTTCTTCTTGGCCTCTTTGCGTCTTACGTGCTCACCGGAGATTCTAACTCCCTTACCTTTGTAAGGCTCTGGTGGACGGAAGGCGCGGATTTCAGCTGCGGCTTGACCCAACACCTGCTTATCCGAGGATTTAAGTAAAATTTCAGTCTGGCTTGGCGTCTCAGCCGACACACCCTGTGGCAAGTCATACACCACTGGATGAGAAAAACCTAGGGTCAGATTGATCTTGCTACCCTGAACCTGTGCTCGATAACCAACACCGATCAAATCAAGCTTCTTTTCAAAACCTGTAGAAACACCAGTCACCATGTTGCTGACCAACGCTCTGGTAGTACCAGACATAGCGCGGGAGAACTTGGCGCTTGAACGGGCCGAAAACTTAAGTACGTTTTCGTCCTGAACAATCTCAACTTCGGGATTGATTGGCATCACTAATGAGCCGATCTTTCCTTTGACTGTTATCTCAGAGCCGGCGATGGTTACTTGAACACCACTTGGCAGCTCTACTGGATTATTTGCAACTCTAGACATCTCGTTTTCCTATCAGAATACGGTGCAAAGCACTTCACCGCCGATACCGGCAGCGCGGGCCGCGCGATCAGTCATCACACCATTACTGGTGGAGACTATGGCAATGCCCAAACCACTGCGAACCTTAACAATGTCCGAGCTACCTTTGTACTGGCGGAGGCCTGGCTTGCTAATACGTGTAATTTCTTCGATAACTGCCTTGCCTTCGAAATACTTAAGCGCAACTGTCATAGTTGGCTTAACTTCATCAGTTACAGAGAACCCTTCAATGTAACCTTCCTCCTGCAAAACTTTAGCGACGGACGCTTTAAGCTTTGAAGCGGGCATGGACACTTCTGGATGACTGCGGTGATGCGCATTACGAATGCGAGTCAACATATCGGATAAAGGATCTTGCATACTCATAACGTTTGGCTCCTCAAACTTACCAGCTGGATTTAACCAGGCCAGGAACTTCACCGCGCATTGCTGACTCGCGCAGTTTGTTTCGGCACAGGCCAAACTTTCGGTACACACCGTGTGGACGGCCAGTAATTCTGCAGCGGTTACGCTGACGAACTGGGCTCGCATCACGCGGCAACTTTTGCAAACTTACAATTGCGTTCCAACGATCTTCGTCGGACGCATTTACATCACTAATCACCGCTTTAATAGCAGCGCGCTTCTCAGCGAATTTAGCAACTGTTCTGGTGCGCTTATGCTCGCGCTGAATCATGGATTCTTTTGCCATTTACCTACAACCTCAACTTTTCAGCGGGAAGTTAAAGGCGCGCAGTAGAGCACGACCTTCATCGTCGTTTCGAGCAGTAGTCGTGATAGTGATATCAAGACCACGCAACTTATCAATTTTCTCGTAATCGATCTCGGGGAAAATGATCTGCTCACTTACACCCATAGAGAAGTTACCGCGCCCATCAAACTGCTTGGGGCTAATGCCACGGAAGTCACGAATACGTGGAATAGCAATACCGACCAAACGCTCAAGGAACTCATACATACGATCAGCACGCAGAGTCACCTTAGTACCAATGGGCCAGCCCTGACGGACTTTAAATCCAGCAATAGACTTGCGCGCATTGTTGATTACTGGCTTTTGCGCCGCAATCAGAGTTAAGTCAGCAACCGCATTCTCCAGTGACTTCTTGTCACCAATTGCTTCACCAACACCCATGTTCAGGGTGATCTTGGTGATGCGCGGAATTTCCATCACGTTAGCTAGCCCGAGCTCTTTTTGCAGCGCCGGTGCCAACTCGTTCTTGTATAATTCTTTAAGCCTTGCCATTTCGATTACCTATTTCCTAAGCGTCTACGGCTTCGCCAGTAGACTTGAAGATACGAATCTTCTTGTTATCTTCTAGAATCTTGAAGCCAACTCGATCTGCTTTATTAGTAGCGCCATTAAAGAGGGCTACATTAGAACCCTGAATTGGAGCTTCTTTCTCAATAATCCCACCGGCAATACCCGCCTGAGGATTTGGCTTCTGATGCTTTTTAATCATCTGAATACCAGATACTAGTAAGCGGCCATTTTCCAAAACTTTCAGGACCTTACCGCGCTTACCTTTATCTTTGCCAGCAACAACAATTACTTCGTCGTCGCGCTTAATTTTGAGCATTGCCATTTCTAAATCCTCGCTTACAGCACTTCAGGTGCTAGGGAGATAATTCGCATAAACTTCTCAGTGCGAAGTTCACGAGTTACCGGCCCAAAAATTCGTGTGCCAATAGGCGCCAGGTTGGCGTTCAACAATACAGCTGCGTTGTCGTCAAACTTGATCAAGCTGCCATCCTGCCTACGCAAACCTTTCTTGGTACGCACAACAACCGCACTCATTACTTGGCCTTTCTTTACCTTGCCACGTGGAATCGCTTCCTTAACAGTGACCTTAATAACATCGCCGACACGAGCATAACGACGGTGTGAACCACCGAGTACTTTGATACACATAACGCGACGTGCACCGCTGTTGTCTGCTACATCAAGATAACTTTCTGTTTGAATCATTTTCTTACTCCGAACCCTTTACCGTTTACAGGCTTAGCCTGCTACAGCACGCTCGTCAATATTGACCAGTGTCCACGCCTTGTCCTTAGATACAGGACGGCACTCTGCGATTGTTACTAAATCGCCTGTTCGCGCACCATTTTCTTGGTCGTGCGCTTTAATCTTTGTCGATTTAGTCAAGAACTTCCCGTAAACCGGGTGCTTAACACGACGCTCAACCAAGACAGTTACTGTCTTGTCCATCTTGTCACTGACAATACGACCAGTCAGAGTACGCGAGCTAGCTTTTAATTCAGACATAGTTATACCCCTGCCTTTTGCTTAAGCATTGTCTTGATGCGCGCAATGTTGCGACGCGTCTGCTTAACTTTGTGACTCTCGTTTAACTGACCAGTGGACAACTGCATACGCAGATTAAACTGCTGCTTGAGCTCGCCAATCAATGCGGCCTCTAGCTCTTCACTTGTCTTTTCACGCAATTCGTTAGCTTTCATCTTCACATCACCGTTCGTCTAACAAAGGTGGTTGCGATCGGCAGCTTGGCCGCGGCAAGAGCAAAGGCTTCACGCGCAATCTCTTCACTAACACCTTCCATTTCATAAAGAACTTTGCCTGGCTGGATCAGTGCGACCCAATACTCGACATTACCTTTACCTTTACCCATTCGAACTTCAAGCGGCTTGTTGGTAATCGGCTTATCTGGAAAAACTCGGATCCAGATTTTACCACCACGCTTGATGTGACGGGTCATTGCACGACGAGCAGCTTCAATTTGACGCGCAGTCAAACGTCCGCGGCCAGAGGCTTTTAAACCGAACTCGCCAAAGCTGACCTTACTGCCGCGCTGCGCCAGACCGCGATTACGGCCTTTGTGCATCTTGCGGAATTTTGTACGTTTTGGTTGCAGCATTTCGCTTTACCCTTATCGCTTGTTTCTTGTGTCTTGTTTCTTGGCAGGCGCTTTCTCAGCTTCCTCACCACCCAAAACTTCACCTTTGAAGATCCACACCTTGACGCCGATAATGCCGTACGTGGTGTTACCTTCAGCAGCTGCATAGTCGATGTCCGCACGCAGAGTGTGCAGTGGAACTCGACCTTCGCGATACCACTCAGAGCGTGCGATTTCTGCACCACCCAAACGGCCACCGACTTGAATCTTGACGCCCAGTGCGCCACCGCGCATTGCATTCTGTACAGCACGCTTCATAGCGCGACGGAACATAACACGACGCTCCAACTGCTGCGCAACGTTCTGTGCAACTAGGTTCGCATCCAGATCAGGCTTGCGAATCTCTTCAATGTTGATCGTGACGGGACAACCCATCTTGTTGCCGATCTCATTGCGCAGTTTCTCAACGTCTTCGCCTTTCTTACCGATAACGATACCTGGGCGCGCAGTGTGAATAGTAATGCGTGCACTGTCAGATGGACGTTCGATATCGACGCGACTGACGGAAGCATGTGCCAATCTTGTGCGAATGAACTCTCGTACAGTCAAGTCCTGGTGGAGCTTGTCTGCATAGTCCTTATTACCTGCATACCAAGTCGAAGTATGTTTCTTAACAATACCTAGACGGATGCCAGTTGGATGTACTTTTTGACCCATGGAATGGTCTCCTGAACCTAATTCTACTTTTCAGCGACTTTTACAGTGATGTGACAACTGCGCTTAAGAATTCTATCTGCACGGCCTTTAGCTCGTGGCCTAATGCGCTTCATAGTCATGCCTTCGTCGACAAATATCGTCGAAACCCGCAACTCATCTACATCTGCACCATCGTTATGCTCAGCGTTGGCAATTGCCGACTCAAGCACCTTTTTAATAATATCCGCGCCCTTCTTGCTGCTGAATTGCAAAATATCCAATGCACTTTCAACAGACTTGCCACGAATTTGATCGGCAACCAATCGCGCTTTTTGCGCGGACATCTTGGCCCCTCTTAACTTTGCTTGTACTTCCACAGTCATAACCTCTTCGCTTAACGCTTGGCTTTTTTGTCCGCCACGTGACCCTTATAGGTACGTGTTGGAGAAAATTCACCCAGCTTATGGCCAACCATTTCTTCGTTGACTAAAACAGGAATATGTTGACGACCGTTGTGGACGGCGATCGTTAGACCAACCATATCCGGTAAGATCATCGAACGACGCGACCAAGTTTTAATTGGGCGACGGTCGTTTGCTGCTGCCGCTACCTCAACCTTCTTCGCGAGATGAAGGTCGATGAATGGTCCTTTCTTTAGAGAGCGTGGCACGTTTGCTTTCCTCTTCTATTCTGTTTTAGTCAGCGCTTATTTGCGGCGACGAATAATGTATTTGTCAGTGCGCTTGTTCTTGCGCGTCTTATAACCTTTGGTCGGCATGCCCCATGGCGATACTGGATGACGGCCGCCCGAAGTACGTCCCTCACCACCACCATGTGGGTGATCGACTGGGTTCATCGCCACACCGCGAACGGTTGGACGAATACCACGCCAGCGGGATGCACCGGCCTTACCCAATGAGCGAAGACTGTGCTCACTGTTACAAACTTCACCTAGAGTTGCGCGACAGCCAACTGGCAATTTGCGCATCTCGCCACTGCGTAAACGCACTGTGGCATAGCTGGCGTCACGAGCAACTAGCTGAACTGAAGCTGCGGCACTACGCGCAATTTGCGCACCTTTACCTGGCTTCATCTCAACACAGTGTACTGTGGAACCCACTGGAATCTTCAACAGCGGAAGAGTGTTACCGACCTTGATCGGGGAATCTTCACCTGACTGAACAGTATCGCCAGCTGATACACCTTTGGGAGCAATAATGTAGCGACGCTCACCGTCGGCATAACATAACAGTGCAATGTGTGCGCTGCGGTTTGGATCGTACTCTAAACGCTCAACTGTCGCCGGAATGCCGTCTTTGTTGCGCTTGAAGTCAATAATGCGGTAATGCTGCTTGTGACCACCACCAATGTGACGCACGGTAATGCGACCACTGCTGTTACGGCCACCGCTTCTTTTCTTCGGCGCCAACAAAGGACCATATGGCGCGCCCTTGTGCAAATCCGGAGTGACTACGCTTACTACAAAGCGACGACCCGGAGATGTTGGTTTTCTCTTAATAACTGCCATGACTAAACCCTTATTCCGCTACTGCAAAGTCAATGTCTTGACCTTCAGCAAGACGAACATACGCCTTTTTCCAGTCACTGCGACGGCCAACACCAGTTTTAGTGCGACGCGTCTTACCCTTGACGTTGACCACTCGAACATCATCAACCTGAACTTCAAACAGCTGCTCTACAGCGCGCTTGACTTCCAGCTTGGTGGAATCGGTAGCAACTTTAAACACGATTTGCGTTGCTGCGCCTGACGCCATTGCCGATTTCTCAGTAATGTGTGGCCCTAACAACACTTTGAAGATTCTCTCTTGGTTCATGCCAGAATCTCCTCAAGTTTTTTCAGCGCTGGAACAGTTACCAA
>JABBBF010000140.1 GCA_018607545.1 SAR92 clade bacterium
GGTGATACGGTAACCCTGACCAAAGATTTAAATGTAAAAGGTACCAGCTTTACCGCCAAGCGCGGCACCGCAGTGCGCAATATCTCGCTGGTATCCAGCAATCAAGAACATATCGAAGGCCGCGTAAACGGCACACAGATTGTAATCCTGACAAAATTCGTAAAGAGGGCAAACTAATGGCACAGACAGAACAAGAATTGCGCGTTCAACTCGCCGCCTGCTACCGTATTTTCGACTATATGGGTTGGACTGAACTGATCTACAACCATATTACCGTCAAGCTGCCGGGGGACGAACATCACTTTCTGATCAACCCCTACGGGCTACACTACAGTGAAGTCACAGCCTCCAATCTGGTCAAGGTAGATATCGAGGGCAATATTGTTGAAGAGACCGACTATGCCGTTAATCCGGCTGGGATTGTGATCCATACCGCCATCCACGCCGCGCGCCCGGATATCACCTGCATTAGCCACACCCATACAGATGCCGGCATGGCCGTGGCCTGTTCTGAGGAAGGGCTGCGCAGCGATAATTTCTATTCGGCACTGCTGCACAATCGCGTCGCCTATCATGACTTTGAAGGCATCACCGTTATGGATGATGAAAAGCCGCGCCTGGTGGCCAATCTGGGGGATAAAAATATGCTGATACTACGCAACCATGGTCTGCTGGCCTGCGGCCGCAGTATTGCTGAGGCCTTTCAAAGCATGTGGGCTATGCAGCGCTCCTGCGAAGTTCAGGTGGCTGGTGACTCTACCGGCAAGCCGATGATTCCCGTCGGCGCCGATGTGCTAGCCAGAACTGAGCAGCTAATGACTATGCAAAGTATGGGACAGCCCACAGGTGATCTTGAATTTGCCGCACTGACCAGAATTATTGAAAAGATTAATCCCACTTATAAGGACTGATTTACTAGAATCAAGGACGATAATTATGAAACGAAAATCAATTTTACTGTTTATTCTTACCCTGGGCTTTTTAATTGGCTGCAGTAATGATCCTGTACCGGAAGAAGCCATTACTTCGGAAAAAGGCTACACAGATATTTCAGGCATAACCTTAAAAGTAGGATCAGCGGCACCTGATTTTTCACTGCAATCTCTCAACGGTGAACAGGTTACCCTGTCAAAACTGCGCGGAGATAATATCTTAATGGTTTTCTACCGCGGTCATTGGTGCCCATTTTGCGTCGGCCATTTAGAAGATATTCAAACTCTCCTGCCTGAACTTGAACAGCGAGGCTATAAAGTTCTCGCCATCAGTCCGGATGATGCCGAAGGTATGCAAAAAATGGCAGACCGCATGGACAGGCCCTATCACTTTCTGTCTGATACTAACTTACAGGTTACGGACCTTTTCGGGATTCGTCGGGATGAAGAGCTACCACATCCGGCAGTGATTATTCTCGATAAAAAAGGGTTTGTGCAGTGGTTCTATGTGGGTGAAGACTATAAGCAACGACCCAGTGCAACACAGCTGAGACAAGTTATTGATCGGCTTGATTTGTAATAGGGTTTGAGTAGCTATACAAACCAAGACGCTTGCGAGCTAAAAACTGCAAAAACCAATATACCCAACCCAACTGTCCAGTAAATATTGGCGGTTTTATAGGCTGCCGCAATAGCCGCAAGCGCACCCCAAAGATAGGGATTGGAAACTGCAGTATCCAGCTGATGTTTGTGAACAAAAAGAATCGGCATGGTGATAGCGGTTAAAACTGCAGGGCCGCTGTAGCTGAGAAACAGTTTAATATTTGACCCAAGACGCACAGGCAAGCGTCCCTCAAGAAACAGGTAGCGCGTCCCAAAGGTAATACAGGCCAACAGCAAAATAGTCAGTACTGTCATACCGGCCTCCTTAACTGCTGCACTGTAAAGCCCGCAGCCATTGCCAGTAGAGCGGCAAAGACCAGACCCAACTCCAATTCCCAAAGACTAAAGACCAGCGAGAAGATCGCCGCGGTAATCACCGCAGCCAGCGTAGCCAATGTTTTAATTTCCGGTACCACCAGGGCGATAAAGGTCGCGGCAATCGCAAAATCCAATCCCAGATCAGTAAGATCAGGCAGTGAAGCACCGGCGACAATGCCAATAAAAGTCCACAGGTTCCAGGCCAGGTAAAAACTGCCTCCGGCGGCCAACCCATAAATCAGCCGCAATTTACCCTGGTAGGCGCGGCGGTGGCCGGAGAGTGCAAACAACTCATCGGTCAGCAAAAAGCCCAGGCCCAGACGCCAGCGAAATGGCTTAGGACTGAGTTTTTCGCGCAGGGAAAGGCCGTATAGAAAGTGTCGTGAGCTAATCACAAAGGCGGTAAATAAAACTGTTACCAGAGAGGCGTTATCGGCGATCAGCTCGACGGTGACAATCTGCACGGCACCGCCAAAAATAATAGCCGAGAACATCTGCGCTTCCAGCCAGCTAAATCCGCGCTGGACAGCGATAGAACCAAACAGAATTCCCCAGGGCAGCACTGCCAGGCTGAGGGGCAGCATATCGACTACGCCCTTGCGTAGGGAAATATTAATTCCTTTATCAAAAGTAATCATAGCGTAAGTGATCGCTTACTTATAAATAAGAGTCAAGAGTAAAAAAGAAAATCAGCGAGCACAAGCTGTGCTTAGACAAACTTGCGCAGCAACCACTGAGGCATTAAATATAGCACCCAGGTTACCAACCGCCAGCGCTTGGTAATATACAGATGGTTCTTTTTCTTGATAAGCCCTTTAACCATCTGCTCAACCCCTTTCTCCACGGGCGCCATCCATACCGGGTTGCCCTGAACCATCGGAGTTTTAACAAAACCCGGCTCAATTGTGGTGATAGTAATCGGCAGTTTGGTTCTGGCGGCCCGTGCGCGCATACCGGCAAGATAGTTGGATACAAAGGCTTTGGTGGCATGATAGGTCAGGGTTAATCCGCCAAACAGGTGGGATGCCACCGAGGAGATACCGGCCAAATGGCCGCCACCGCGCTGTACAAAATGCTCGTAGGAAACTATCGCCAGTGCCGCAAAGCCGCGCACATTGACGTCGATCATCTCCCGCTCAACGGTCCAATCCAGCTTTTTCTCATAGAGCCCAACGCCGGAACTCAGCACGATCAACTCAACATCGCCCATCTGGGTAATTAGGTCTTGAAGTTGCTGCTGTGACTGCTCAGCCTTGGTGACATCGGTGACCTGCACAAAGTGACTTCCGGGCAGCTGTGCGGTCAAATCGTTTAAAAGTTCTTCACGACGTGCCATCAGGCCCAACTGATAGCCTTTATCGGCTAACTGAACCGCCAACTCCCAACCCAGACCGGAACTGGCCCCAACAATAATTGCTTGCTTCATAGTCTCCCCCATTACACTCAGATTACCCGCATGGCCCTAAAGGGCTATTTTTATTTTTTAACCGTACTTAGCGGCATTTAGCCGTCAAAATACCGATTTTTTGACGAAGTTAGCCTCAGCATCCAGTGAGAGAATATACTCAATACGACCATCCGGCATCAATCGGCTCTTGTCGACTGCGAAGTATCCTAACAGATTATTGAGGTCTCTCTGGGAATGGGGATAGACCGGCTGCTGCTCTTCACTGCGCGGATATTGGTTTAACTCATCAAGATTTTTAATCCCATAACAATAGTTGGGCAACTGACGGCGGGCATTGAGTATACCCAGCCCATAACCACGGGTGCTATGACTAATAAAGGGCTCCAGCGCATCAATAAAGGCCCTTAACAAGGTGCCATCGAGGTAGTTAAAAAAGTCCCAGAACAGGCAGATATCGATTTTGGTTTGCGGATCGAGATTAAGCGCTACTGTAAATTGCTCAACTAACTGTTGGTGAGTGGGCTGCTGATGATCCTCTTGATTTTCTTCACAGCCGCCGGAAAGCAACTCCAGAGAGGGGAGAAGAGAGTAGAGATCAACAAATAACAGCTTGCACTTAAAGTGGGAGAAGAGATCAACGGTTGTCGGCGTTGCCAGCCCGACATCCAATACCACCAACTGCTTGTCGACCTGCACTCTATCAAATAACAGCTGCGCAAGGTTGCTGTGCAACTCTGCACTGAAGGATTCACTGTTACTTTCAGCTCGCTTGATCCTCACACCTTGTCCACCTAAATAAAAAGCTGAAATCAGCTAACTTCGCAACAGGGGCAGCAAGAGTAAAAACTGCCGGCTGAAAGATTGCTGCTATAAAAGCTTGGGTTAAGAAACCTTGGATTTATCAGTATCGAACAGAGGCGCACTATCCTTGACCACTGATTTGCCAGCTAATTCTTTAGTGGGAGCTGACTCGCCCGGATCCATCTCAATACTACCTTTAAATTTGGCACCATCTTCAAGAGTGACACGGGGTGCGTCTATATTGCCAAGCACATTACCGGTTTTGGAGATAATCACTTTTTCCACACCGGAAATATCGCCCTGGACACTGCCCTCGACACGAACGACTTTAGCGGAGATATCAGCTTTTAATTTTCCAGCCGCACCAACTGTGACCTCATGACCCTTAGCGCTGATGCTACCGGACACACTGCCTTCGACAAGCAAATCTTCGCCGCTGACAACTTTCCCCTCAATAACAACCGTTGGACCTATCATTGCTGTGCCTCCTGACAATACCCTATTGCTACTCTCGGATTGTTGACCAAAACCAAGAGAAGATTTTTTTACTGCAGAGCTTTTACTGTCTGCATCTTTTATAAAATCAAACATTCTGAATACCAGTTAAATTTTAAACCCGAATCATGCTACCAAGATAAAAACCATTGATCCAGCATGCAAGAGGATTTTTTCAAACCTGCAGCACAATAATTAGCAGAGAGGATTCAACTTAACCGCTCGATTTCCTGTTGAATATCGAACCAAGTATCCTCTTTTTCAGAGACAGATTTCTTTACTCTTGCCTGCAAGTCCAACTGCTCTTTTAGCTGTGCTTTGTTACTCTCGGAATAAATATCAACATCCGCCAACAGAACTTCAATTTCGGCGAGCTGTTTTTGCAATTTCTCAATTTCTTTTTCGAGGGTTTTAGATTTCTTAGTCAGCGGCGAGAGTTTTTTTCGCGCCTCTGCGGACTGCTGACGCTGAAGTTTTTTCTCTGCGCTGCTAAAAGACTCATTAACCTCAGAATCCTCAACTGCAGTCTCTGAGACAATCGCTTTCGCAGAGGCATCCGGCACCCGATTATAATTTTTTAACCACTGCTGATAATCATTGAGATCGCCATCAAATTCGTCCACCGAACCATTGGCCACCAAATAAAATTCATCCACTGTATTGCGCAACAGGTGACGGTCGTGGGAGATCACCACCAGCGCGCCTTCATAACCCTGTAGCGCCATGGTTAATGCTTGGCGCATCTCTAGGTCCAGATGGTTGGTGGGCTCGTCGAGCAACAGCAGGTTTGGTTTATGCCAGACAATAATTGCCAGTGCCACACGGGCTTTTTCACCACCAGAAAAATCTTTGATCGGCTCTAGGGCCTTGTCACCATGAAAGTCAAATCCACCGAGAAAATTGCGAATTTCCTGCTCAGTTGATTTCGGACTGATTCTTTGAATATGTAAAAAAGCACTTGCCTGCAGGTCTAAAACTTCCAGCTGGTGCTGAGCAAAGTAACCAACTTTTATATTTTCACCGTAGACCCGTTTGCCATCGAGCAGATCAAGGTCACCAGTTAAGCTGCCAATCAATGTTGATTTACCGGCACCGTTTGGACCCAATAATCCAATTCTTGTCCCCGGCTGCAAGTCAAAATTAACCTGGGTGAGAATTTTTTTATCGCCGTAACCCAAATCCGCCTGACTGATATTGACCAGCGCGCTGTGCGCTTTTTTGGGTGTCGGAAAATCAAAATTAAACGGCGAGTCAATATGGGCTGGCGCAATATCCTCCATGCGCTGCAACTCTTTAACCCGACTCTGCGCCTGTTTGGCTTTTGATGCTTTGGCACGAAAACGTGCGATAAAACCTTCAACTTCTTTTCTGCGTTTTTGCTGCTTTTCAAAACTCGCCTGCTGCAGTGCTAAACGTTCGCTTCGGACTCTTTCAAAAGTTGAATAATTGCCTTTGTAACAATTGGTTTTTTGATATTCAAGATGCACGATTCGCTCGACAACATTGTCGATAAAATCCCGATCGTGGGAAATTATTAACAGTGTTCCGGGATAACTTTTTAACCACTGCTCCAGCCACAATGTGGCATCCAAATCGAGGTGGTTAGTCGGCTCATCGAGCAGCATTAAATCCGACGGACTCATCAGTGCCTGAGCAAGGTTTAAACGAATGCGCCAACCACCGGAAAAACTGTTTACCGGGCGGTTAACTTCCGACTGAGTAAAGCCTAAACCATGGAGTAATTGCTCAGCCCGATAGTGGGCATCAAAACCATTGGCGGCATCGAGCTTTTCATACTCCAGAGCGAGACGGTCGTTATTCTCATCTAGGGTCGCCTGGGCAATCGCTTTTTCTATGGCTCGAACCTGGGGATCACCGTCGAGAACATAGTCGACCGCGCTGTGCTCGGAATTAGCCAATTCCTGAACCATATGGGCAATGCGCCAAGTGGAGGGAATAAACAGGTCCCCGGCGTCCGGCGCTATCTCGCCAAGCAGCAGTTTAAACAGGCTCGACTTGCCGGTGCCATTACCACCGATAATGCCGATATGCTGGCCGGGATGAACCACTAGCTCAGCATCCTCTAAGAGGACTTTTATGCCGCGACGCAGTTCGACATTACTTAATGTAATCATATTGGACTTATTACCAGTATTTTATTCAGACCCTAAAAAGCCGCCGGACTGGTGGCTCCACAATTTGGCATAAAGTCCATTTTTGGCGAGTAATTCTTTATGACTGCCCTGCTCCACTATCCGGCCCTGATCAAAGACAATCAACTTATCCAGTGCGGCAATTGTCGACAGTCTATGGGCAATAGCGATAACTGTCTTTCCTTCCATCAACTGGTTGAGGCTCTGCTGAATGGTTGCCTCGACTTCGGAATCCAGTGCCGAGGTCGCCTCATCGAGTACCAGAATCGGCGCGTCTTTTAACAGCACTCGGGCGATGGCAACTCTCTGGCGCTGACCACCGGAGAGGGTGACACCGCGTTCGCCGACATGGGCATCGTAACCACGGCGCCCCTTATTGTCGCGCAGGTTGAGAATAAACTCATGGGCCTGGGCCTGTTTAGCGGCGGCTATCATCTGCTCTTCTGTGGCATCCGGGCGGCCAAACATAATATTTTCCCGCACCGATCTGTGCAGCAGCGAGGTATCTTGGGTGACCATGGCAATATTGTCGCGCAAACTCTCCTGGGTCACTTCCTTGAGATTCTGTTTATCAATAGTCAATTCACCACTCTGAGTATCAAAGAAGCGCAATAACAGACTGACCAATGTGGATTTACCAGCACCACTGCGGCCGACAATACCGACCTTTTCCCCGGGGGCAATTGTTAAGTCGAGCTGATCGAACACCCTCTCATCTTCGTTATAGGAAAAATTCACCTTATCGAAACAGATCTCGCCCCTGTCCACCACCAGATCTGTAGCGCTTTCGCTATCGGTAACACCATGGGGAATAGAGATAGAATTAATGCCATCCTGTACCGTGCCGATATTTTCAAACAGACCGCCGATCTCCCACATAATCCAGTGAGACATACTGATCAGGCGAATCGACAGACTCATTACAATCGCAATGGCGCCCGGTGTCACCGAACCTTGGGTCCAGAGATAGATGCCCAGCGCACCAGTGCTAAATACCAGCAGCATATTGAGGATCCACAGGCAGATATTGAGCAGGGTAACCAAGCGCATCTGCGGGTGAACCGTATCGAGAAATTCGGCCATGCCATCTTTGACGTAGGCGGCTTCGCGGGAACTTCGGGAGAAAAGCTTAAGGGTGATAATATTGGTGTAACTATCGACTATCCGTCCGGTCATCAGCGAGCGCGCATCGGCCTGTAACATAGCGATATTCTTCATTCGCGGGACAAAGTATCGCTGTATGGAAATATAAGCCAATAGCCAGCCTACCAATGGCACACAGAGCCTAAGGTCAGCACTGGCAACCAGTATGAGCATGGTCACCAGATAGATAGTCACAAACAGCATGACATCGAGCAGCTTCATTACCGTGTCACGCACAGCGAGTGATGTCTGCATCACTTTAGTGGCGATGCGCCCACTAAATTCATTCTGAAAGAAGCCATAACTTTGGCTCAACAGATAGCGATGAGTCATCCAGCGAACCGCCATAGGGAAATTTCCCATCAGCGTCTGATGTACCACCATTGAATGCAGTGCTCTGGAGATCGGGATAACAAGCAACACAAACAGCGTCATAGCCACCAGAGTTTTCCATGAATCAGCAAGAAATGTTTCCGGATTACTGGTCGACAGCCAGTCAACTATCTGGCCGAGAATACCGAATAACAGGGCTTCGGAGACCGCGGTAATGGCTGTAAGAATTGCCATCAAAATCAACCAGTGCTCTATGCCGCGACTGTAATAGCGGCAGAACTGATAGATTCCACGAGGTGGTTGCTGGGGAGATTCGGCTGGAAATGGATTAACCAACCGTTCAAAAAAGCCAAACATTTATTATCCTGTGGGTGTGTCCTGCAACAATAAGCCTATAATTGGGCTGTGGATAAGGCGATGGGATTTCTAATCGTCAATAATTCAGGCGGGCATAATAACAAGATCCGGACCTCCTCAGGAGAAACAAATGATTTTTAATCGCTCTATTTGCGTAAAAGTTTTCTTTTTTATCTGCTTTTTAAGCACCAGCTCGACCATAGCCATTGATCTTGAAGCAGAGCGTATGATCGACAACCTCGCCAACCTGCAGTTTGATAAACTCGGTAGCCCACAGATTAAAACTGATTCGATCAAACCGGTACTCGCTCCCGCAGATCAACCTCACCGTCTGCTGGTGATCGCCGTGGAGTTTCCGGAAATCGGCTACGAGCGCTTCGCTGGAGATAAAAGACAGAACCGCAAAAACCGCGACTATTTTCAAAAGCTGCTATTTGGCGGCAGCGTTAAACGCCCCAAGTCTGGCACTCTTTCCCACTACTATCGCCATCAGTCCAAGGGGCTCTACAACATTACCGGGCAGATTATGCCGATCGCCAAAGTCGACAAACCTCTGGCTCACTATGGACGACCCATACAAAACGCCGATGGCAGCTGGCGCAACGATGACCACACCGATGAGCTGGTCGCCGATGCACTCCGCGCAGTCTATAAAAACAATCCCGACTTCCCGTGGAAAGATTACGATATCTGGGATCCACAGGATTTTGATGGCGATGGTAATCGCTCTGAAGCTGATGGCTATTTGGATCATCTGGTGATTGTCTATGCCGGCAAGGGCCAATCCTCCTGTCAGGGGCTGTACAAACTCGGGGAAAAATTTACCAGCAAT
>JABBBF010000018.1 GCA_018607545.1 SAR92 clade bacterium
TGTTAATGTTTATGGTCGCCGGCATCTATTTTATGCGCGATATGCTGCTGTTTACCTTTACCAAGATCCTCCTCGGGGTAAAGTCAAAATCGACTCTCTCCTTTTTGTTTTGTTTTTCCAGTGCTGTGCTTTCAGCATTCCTTGATGCGCTGACAGTGACAGCGGTACTGATTACTATCTCGGTAGGATTTTATTCCGTCTATCACAAAGTCGCCTCCGGCAAGAAAATCGTCGACGAGGACCACGACCACAGTGACGACAACAATTTGCATGCGACAAATCGGACAGACCTCGAACAATTCCGCAGCTTTTTGCGCAGCCTGATTATGCACGGTGCCGTGGGTACAGCCCTGGGTGGTGTTACCACACTGGTTGGCGAGCCACAGAACCTGCTGATTGCTGAAAAAGCAGGCTGGAACTTTATTGAGTTCTTTCTCAGAATGGCACCTATAACCATGCCGGTTTTTGTCTGCGGATTAATTACCTGCCTGCTCCTGGAAAAATTTAAAGTATTTGGATACGGTACAGAACTCCCGGAAAAAGTACGTCATATCTTGCAACAGTCCAGCGACCACGATGACTCGCGTCGCACCCAGTACGACAAGGCAACACTGATAATTCAGTCACTTGTCGCCGTTATTCTGGTCTTCAGCCTGGCCTTTCACTGGGCACCCGTAGGTTTGATCGGGTTAATGATTATCGTCCTTTTAACCGCATTTAACGGCATTACTGAAGAGCACCGTATCGGCCACGCTTTCGAAGAGGCACTGCCCTTTACTGCACTTCTGGTAGTGTTCTTTGCGATTGTTGCGGTGATTCACGACCAGCATCTGTTTTCACCGGTTATTACCTGGGTATTAACATTGGACGAATCGATTCAGCCTGGTATGTTCTTCCTCGCTAACGGTCTGCTATCAGCCATCAGCGACAATGTATTTGTAGCGACGGTCTACATCAATGAAGTCTCCGAGGCATTTAAAGCGGGCGATCTCACTCGCGCGCAGTTCGACAAACTGGTTATCGCAATCAATACAGGCACCAACTTACCAAGTGTCGCCACGCCCAATGGGCAGGCAGCATTCCTATTCCTGTTGACGTCGGCATTGGCACCATTGATCAGACTTTCTTATATGCGAATGGTGTTTATGGCCCTGCCCTACACAGTCGTTCTGACGGTGGTTGGCCTACTTGGTGTGGTTTACACTCTATAGAGGTTTAAATAATAGAAGCTGTTTCTACAGAGCACCGCACAAAAAAGGCCGGACTTTTTAATAAGCCCGGCCTTTTTTATATCTCTATCTAATTCGAGATTTAAAGCTTTGCCTGTTCTTCCGCCTTAAGCTCCTTGCGCAATACTTTACCGACATTAGTCTTGGGTAGATCATCCCGAAACTCAACGAACTTTGGCACCTTGTATCCAGCCATAGTCGACTTACAGAATTCAATCACCTGGCCTTCAGTCAGGCTGGCATCATCACCGACGACCACAAACATCTTGACCACTTCACCAGCCTTTTCGTCGGCGACACCTATAGCGGCGCATTCAAGCACCTCAGGGTGCTGAGTCAGGGCCTGCTCCAACTCATTGGGATAGACATTGAAGCCAGAGACAATAATCATATCCTTAAGACGATCGACAATCTTGATATAGCCATCGCTATCCATACTCACGATATCCCCGGTATGTAACCAGCCATCGACAATCACCTCGGCGGTCTGCGCTTCACGCTGCCAATAGCCGCGCATCACCTGGGCACCGCGAACACAGAGCTCGCCAACACCACCGACTTCCTGTTCAACACCATTTTCGTCAACAACCTTGATATCAGTGCCTGGTATGGGGATGCCAGCTGTACCTATTTTTTCAAAGCCCGATGGATTCATCGAAATCACCGGCGAGGACTCTGTCATTCCATAGCCCTCACTGACCACACAGCCGGTCAGTTGCTGCCAGTCACTGGCCACGGAATCCATTAGAGCCATACCGCCGGACAGGGTTCTTTTTAACGCTGAAAAATCGAGCTTTTGGAAGGCTTTATCCTGCATAAGAGCCACAAACAGTGAATTTAAACCACAAAATATTTCAAACTTAACATTCTTGATCGCGCCGACAAAGGCAGAGATATTGCGTGGATCGGGAATCAGCAAACTATGGCCGCGAATTGCTGGAATCAGCCCCAAACTGAGCATAAAGGCATAGATATGATAGAGCGGCAATGGTGAGACAACGGTAAAGTTGTCAATTGACTCCTCGCCGCTGTTAACCATCTCCAGAGCCTGGGCAATATTGTGCATAATTGAGCTCTGGGTAAGCATAACGCCCTTGGATACGCCAGTGGTGCCACCGGTGTACTGCAGCGCACAGATCTCCTCAATAGAGGGGCTGTGAATAGGATAGTCGCTCTGGGCAGATGGAGCAATTGCCTGTGAAAATGGGATAAAACCACTGCTGGGAAGCGTAGGCCGCTTGCCCAAAATCTTGGTCATAGCAACCAGCAGGCTTTTCTTTGGCTGAGGTAAAAGATCGATGGCGCGGGTTACCACGACATTTTCAATCCCAGTCTCCGGTAGTGCTGCCGCAAGGGTGTCGTAGAACTGATCCAGAACAACCACCGCTTTAGCCCCGGAATCATTAAACTGATGGACCAGCTCGCGATGAGTGTACATGGGGTTGGTATTGACTATAACCAAACCCAGTTTCCATGCGGCAATCACAACAACTGGATACTGCAGCAAATTTGGCAGCTGGACAGCAATTCTATCACCGGCCTGGAGGTTTAACTGGTGATGAAAATAAGCTGCTGCTCGGTCGGCCAACTGGTCAATTTCGTTATAACTCAAGGTCTGGCCGAGACAGGTAAATGCAGGAAGATCAGCGGAGTCGGCCAGCGCTTGCTGCCAGAGCTGCAACAGTGATTGCGCTGGAAGTTCTGGCTGTTGGTTCGATACCCCTATTCTTTGAAGCGCTTGATCTGCGGCGTCTTGTACACGCATAGTTTTACCCACCCATTTTATTATTTTCCGCTTTTTAAGCGTTTATTATTTATATTAAATGTGATCTTTTAAGATCTTATTTTTTCTTATTCAGAGTCCAAACTCGCTAACTTCGACAATCTATTTTGCGAGAAGTCTCATACCCTTTTCCAATCCTGCCAGAGTTAGTGGATACATCTTACCCTCAACCAGCTCCCGTAGCATTAAAATTGACGGGGTGTAGTCCCAGTACTGTTCCTGCACCGGGTTTAGCCAGATCAATTTCTCAAAGGTCTGGGACATCCGCTGCATCCAGGCGCTTCCCGGCTCTTCATTGTGATACTCGACACTGCCACCGGGGCTGTTAATCTCATAGGGTGCCATGGAGGCATCGCCGACAAAAATAACCCTGTAGTCCGAGGTGTATTTATTGAGCAAATCGTAGGTGGATATCTGCTCGTCGCGACGTCGGTGATTGTCTTTCCACACATAGTCGTAGAGACAGTTGTGAAAATAGAAGTATTCGAGATGTTTAAATTCAGTTTTAGCCGCGGAGAAAAGCTCTTCGCAAAGGCGTACATAGGGATCCATAGAGCCGCCGATATCAAAGAAGATCAACACCTTGACGGCATTGTGGCGTTCAGGAACCATTTTAATATCGAGTAGACCAGCATTGCGCGCGGTACTGCGAACAGTATCGTCCAAATCCAGCTGATCCGCCGAGCCTTCGCGGGCAAACTTACGCAACCGCCGCAGGGCCACTTTGATATTGCGTGTACCTATTTGTACCGAGTCGTCGAGATCGGCAAACTGGCGTTCATCCCAGACCTTGACCGCACTGCCCTGCCCGCCTTCGCCGCCAACCCGAATACCCTCGGGATTAAAACCGCCATGACCAAAAGGCGATGTACCGCCGGTACCAATCCATTTATTACCGCCCTGATGGCGCTCTTTCTGTTCCTCTAGGCGCTTTTTAAACTCTTCAATTAATTTTTCCAGCCCGCCGAGACTTTCGATTTTGGCTTTTTCTTCCTCGGTAAAATGCTTTTCAAACTCTTTACGCAACCAGTCTTCGGGAATTAGCGCTTCAATAATACCGTCGATATTCTCAAGGTTTTTAAAGTAGGCACCAAAGGCGCGATCAAAACGATCGTAGAACTTTTCATCCTTAACCAGGCAGGTGCGCGCCAGCAGATAGAAATCGTCCAGGGAACCAAAAGCGATATTTTTTTCCATAGCACTGAGCAGATCCAGCAGCTCTTTAATTGAGACTGGAACATTGGCACGCTTGAGGCTGTAGAAAAAATTAATAAGCATAGGAAAGGCTTCCTAGCGAGCTTCACGACGGGTCATAAACGCGAGCCGCTCAAGTAGATGGACATCCTGCTCGTTCTTTAACAGGGCGCCATAAAGCGGTGGAATGGCCTTGGTGGGATCGCGATTGGTGAGAACATCCTCGGGAATATCATCGGAGAGAATTAACTTTAACCAGTCAACCAGCTCAGAGGTTGAAGGCTTTTTCTTTAAGCCGGGAATTTTGCGCACATCAAAGAAAATATCCAACGCCTGATCCACCAGGCTCTTTTTGATCACCGGAAAATGCACATCGACAATACGCTGCATGGTGGCGCGATCAGGGAAGCTTATAAAATGGAAAAAGCAGCGGCGCAAAAATGCATCCGGCAATTCTTTTTCATTGTTACTGGTAATAATCACGATGGGACGCTGCACTGCTTTGACCGTCTCGCCGGTTTCATAGACATGAAACTCCATGCGGTCTAACTCGAGTAGAAGATCATTGGGAAATTCAATATCCGCCTTATCGATCTCATCAATTAACAGAACAACCTGCTCATCGGCGGTAAAGGCCTGCCAGAGCTTGCCTTTGTCTATATAGTTAGCGATATCATTAACTTTTTCATTGCCGAGCTGAGAATCGCGCAACCGCGACACCGCATCGTATTCGTAGAGACCCTGCTGGGCTTTGGTTGTGGACTTGATATGCCAAGCTAACAATGGCTTGCCAAGAGCTTTGGCGACCTCTTCTGCCAATAGTGTTTTACCGGTTCCCGGCTCCCCTTTGATCAGCAGTGGGCGCTGAAGTGCAACCGCTGCATTAACCGCCATCTGTAGCTCGTCAGTGGCTACATAGTTTTCTGTACCTTCAAATTTCATAGAATCAAAACCCATATTGCAGTTAAAAACAATTAGCTGTACATAATAGGCTAAAAAACGCGGCCTTGAGCAATCCAATATGACTGCAGAGTTTTAAAACTGTTGGAAATAGAAAGAATCAGGGGCAAGTGGGCTAAACAACCCAGTAAATTAATCTGCAAAATCCTGCTTTGGGTTTAGTTTGGCACCGCGCAGCTTAACGCTGGGGGTTTTCTTGTCAGGCCTCTTGCTGGCGGAATTTTTGCCCCCCAGGCGCTTCTTTGAAATCACTCTCCAGAGTACTCTGGCCAGGAGATAAAAAATGATCGCAAATATGGCGACCGCAATAATGGGCGCGAGACCACGCTGAAAACCGGCATCTGCTCCCGAGACCATAACCCCCTCGTAGAGACTGACAAAAAAGGCCGGAGCAAGATGGCTATCATCGCGATAGGCAGTCACCGGCGTGAGAAGAGTTGAGGCAGCAAGCAGCAGCACAAGATGGCGGATAGTGATCCAGGTGGATTTGCGTAAAAACAGCCACAAAAACAGCAGTAGAAAGCTGGCACCTGTAATGTATGCAATCCAACCCTGTAGATAATCTTCAGCAGAAAACATAATTAATTAATCAATCCATTTAATAATATGATCTTCGATATCCTCGTCCCGAACCTCGAGTTCAGAGACCACTTTGCCGCGAAGTGATGCGCCGTACCTATGAATCATCTCTCTATCACCCGATCGCAGGTGATGCCATTCCGGCAGTGGATGGCCTGCAGCCAGAAGCCTATAAGAACAGCTTTTAGGTAACCATGCCAGTGTATTTATATTATTGCGATCAAGTTTAATGCAGTCATCCACCACCTTGTGGCGGCCGGTGTAATCGGAGCAGCGGCAGGACTCTGTATCCAATAGCTGGCAGGTGACATTGGTGTGATAAATGTCGGCACTGTCATAGTCTTCCAGTTTGACCAGGCAGCACTTTGCACAGCCATCGCAGAGGGACTCCCACTGCGTGTCGTTCATATCTGCGAGGGAAACAGCTTCCCACCAGGGCTGCAATTTCATTGGCTATCACTTGCTTTTGGAAACTTTGGCGGTGGCATCTGCAGGTAAAAACCCTGGACACTGAGATCAGCCATCACCTTTTCAATATCCGCACGGGCTAATTTTTTCCTCTCGGTAAGCACCATAGTGGTCACTAAAAGCGGTTCGCCAAAACTCTTTAACAGTGCATCAGGAACAGACTCAAAACCTTTGGCCCGGTTCAGGTAGAGATACATTTCATCCTTACTGGCAGTCTTGTATATATCACAGAGTATTTTCACAGGCTGTCGCTGCTTTCAATAACCGACTGCAGTACCGGGGTGACCATAGCAACCCGCCAGCCATCGGTTAGCCTGATTGGCCACTGGCATTCGCCCTGGACAACACTGCGCAAAATCGCCTCCAGCTCTTTTTTATTGCTCATCAACTCTTTGGGGATGCCGTGATCTTCAGCCACCTCATTGAGCCTGGCGCGCATTGTCTTCATCACATCGGCCACCGCACGTGAAAGTGGCTGGGGCAGGCTCTCGGGAATATTGTCATGATCCACATCGGCAATCAGCTGAAGAACATCTTCACCAAAACGCTTAACCGAGCGCGAGTACCAGTCATCAATTCGGTGCAACTGGCCCATGGTAGTCGGCATGCTGTTGGCCAGCTCTAAAAGAACATTGTCTTTAACGATATGGGAGCGTGGCTTATCCAGGCTGCGAGCGGTTTCCTCGCGCCAATCGCAGAGACTTTTTAACACCGCCAGCGAACTGCCCTGCAATCGCCAGGCACCTTTAACACGCAGATAGTAATCGACGGCCTTTTTACGCTGTGCGGAAGCTTCCAGGAGACCGAGCATCTCTTCATCAAGCCAATTGTGACGCTGTTGCTCGGCAAGCTGGCCGCTAAGGATTTTGTAGAGACGGTGCAGATAGAGCACATCGTCGGCCGCATAGCGTTTTTGGCGATCGCTTAGAGGACGGATCATCCAGTCGGACCTGGTATCTTCCTTGCCCAGTTCAATATCAAACACATGAGCCACCAGACGTGCATAGCCCATGGAGTAACCTATGTTGACCAGACCAGCGGCAACCTGGGTATCGAAAATATTGTTTGGCACAATCGACAGCGCATGGTCGAGCACTTCAAAATCTTCGCCCGGGGCGTGAAAGATAAGCACCAACTCTGGCCCTTCGAGCAGTGCTTTAAGGGGAGCAAACTCGTCGATCTCTAATACATCGATCAGCCAGCACTGTTCACCGTCGGAGAGCTGTATCAGGGCCAGCTTCGGGAAGTAGGTGTTGGTGCGCATAAACTCGGTATCAATCGCCAGTGACGGGGATGATTGCAATTGCTGGCAGAGCGCTGCCAGCTGTTGATTGCTGGCCACCCAGTGCTGAGTCGCTGGCATTGAGAAATCGTTTACAGGATCAGTCATCTAGAGGGATTTCCTGCTCTGTAGGGCCAGATTCAAGGTGCCGCCATCGACATACTCAAGTTCACCACCCATGGGAACACCATAGGCAATGCGCGATACGGAAACACCCAGCGCCTTGGCTTTTTCGGCAATAAAATGGGCTGTTGCCTCGCCTTCAACCGTCAGGTTAGTGGCTAGGATCAATTCATCCACAGCGCCGCTTTTAAGTCGCTCGACCAGCTGGTCTATTCCCAGTTGTTCCGGGCCGATACCATCAATTGGCGATAGATGACCGAGCAGTACAAAGTATTTGCCGCGAAAGCTACCCGCCTGTTCGATGGCATATAAATCTGCCGGGCTCTCAACCACACAGATCTGTTCTGGCAGACGGCTGCGGCTACTGCAGATAGCACAGTGCTCGTGCTCGGTTAATGTGCGGCAATCGCCACAGCGCCCTACTTTGTCTACCGATTCGACAATCATTTCGGCGAGCCGCGAGGCGCCACTGCGGTCTCGCTCGAGCAGGTGCAATGCCATACGCTGGGCAGACTTTGCGCCAACACCAGGCAACACACGCAGTGAGTCAATAAGTTGATCGATTAAATTACCGTACAAAATTTGGCCTTTCGCAATTATTTAGTTTTATTTGGTTGCTATCAAAATGGCATTTTAAAACCGGGCGGTAAATCCATACCACCGGCCATTTTACCTAAGGCATCCTTGCTCTGGGCTTCAACTTTACGCACCGCATCATTTACCGCAGCGGCCAGCAAGTCTTCGAGAAATTCTTTATCTTCCTGCATTAAAGAGGGATCCAGAGTCACTTGACGAACATCGTGACGGCCGGTCATAACCACTTTCACCATACCGGCACCGGACTCGCCGGTCACTTCAACGTTCGCCGCCTGCTCTTGCATCTCGGCCATTTTGCCCTGCATCTGCTGGGCCTGTTTCATTAAATCGTTAATATTCATACTTTCCTCAAAACGGTCAATTGGCCGTTTAGTCTATGGGTCGCACTGAGCGCTCATCCACTGCTCCATCAAACAGCTGTTTAAAATTAACCACGGCGGGGTCGTTATTAAGAGTCTCTACGGCGTCGGCAAGGCGCTCGGACTTCTCGCGCAGATTTGCCGCTCGTGGGGTTTCCTGTTCGGCAACACCGAGACTGATCTCAACGCTGACTGGGGTTTTAAAGTAGTCGCTGAGGGCTTCACTAAACTGCACCTGGTGCGCGTCATCATAGAGACTGTTGTGGTTGCTATCGATTAGAAATCTTAGCTCTGTACCGCTGCGTCCCAAATAGAGGCAGTGACTGGCGATCTCACCCAGGGAGGCAACTATGCTGAGTTGTTTACGCAGCTGAATCCAGTTATCTGGCGTGAATTTCTCCAGGGGGATAGATTCTTGTGGCTTTTCAATACTAGAAGCTGAGGGCTCTTTATTCGCTGAAGGCTCTTTATTCGCTAAGGGCTCTTTATTCGTCGCTGAGGGCTCTTTATTGCGGGACGCTGAGGGCTCTCTATTCGCTGAGGGCTCTTTATTTGCTAAGGGCTCTTTATTCGCTGAAGGCTCTTTATTCGCTGAGGGCTCTCTATTCGCTGAGGGCTCTTTATTGCGGGACGCTGAGGGCTCTCTATTCGCTGAGGGCTCTTTATTTGCTAAGGGCTCTTTATTCGCTGAAGGCTCTTTATTCGCTGAGGGCTCTCTATTCGCTGAGGGCTCTTTATTGCGGGACGCTGAGGGCTCTCTATTCGCTGAGGGCTC
>JABBBF010000038.1 GCA_018607545.1 SAR92 clade bacterium
TTGCTGCTCAGCAGCTAACGCTTGATCCCTCACGTTTGCATCCCCTTTGCATGTTACTCCATGTTCCAAGTCACCAATCCAGTGACCTATCCAGAACCGTACCTCTTCCTTTTTTACAACTTCATGTACTACTCGACCCCAATACTACACCGATTAATCAAATATACATAATTTTTATTTGCATTTATTTTAAATAGCTTACCGGGTTAATGGGATAACCATCTTTGCGGATCTCAAAATAAAGTGTTCCATTGGCTCCCAAACGGGAAATTATCTCCATCTGTTTAACGGTTTGGCCCTCTTTTACCATAATCTGTTCATTGTGGGCGTAAGCACTTAACAGAATTTCACTGTGCTTGATAATAACCAACTTGCCATAGCCGCGTAACCCCTCACCAGAGTAGACCACTACTCCAGGACCCGCCGAGCGCACTGCAGAGCGGCTGACCGCCTTTATTTTGATACCTTTGCGCAGCTCTTTGGGATTGTAGGATTCTACAACCTCACCTTTAACCGGCCACTGCCAACGCCAGTTACCGGAATAAACCGGCGCTTTAGCTGCAACCTTAGCCGGAGCTTTTTTGGCGCTGGATTTCTTTGTTTGAACGCTGCCCTGACTACTGGCCGCAGCCGAAGTTTTAGGCTGACTGGACGCTCTGTTAACTGTTCGTGCCGAGCGCGCGCTGATTTTACTCGTATCCAGTGACAGCAATTGCCCGCGATTGATAACAAAGGGGGCATTTATACCGTTGGCACGGGCTAATTTACGAAAGTCCAGGTCGTAGCGCCAGGCGATCGAATAGAGGGTTTCCCCAGGCTCAACCTGATGAACCAGAATACGCTTTGAGGGCGGTTGAGCACGGCTACTGACCGGCGCTGGGTGATTATTACTGTACGAACTGCAACCAGTGATGACCAGGGTCATCAAAATTACGATAAGTGATACTGTCGAGGGTGCTAGTCGCAACACATTAGTTTACCTACAGAGGTTTATTCTGACGCGACCCGACATATTCTAAACCGAGCACCAAAATTAAGCCAAACAGCATGGTCGAAAGACTCAGCATTGTCTGTGGATCCTCACCTACCAGCCGGAAATACTCGCCGGGCCAGAGATTGTCTGACGACAGTACGATGGTCTTACCCGAATGACTGAGTGTCGAATCGACGACCAGCTTCCATGGCCAGATAATATTTAGGCTGCCAACCAGAAAACCACACATAGTGGCTATAACTGCGACTTCATAATGAGACAATAACCAGGAGAGCAGACGGCTAAAAAACATCAAGCCGAGGATTCCTCCCAGTCCAAAGACCAGCAAAATATCAACCTGGAAACCGGCAATAGCCCCAATAAATACAGGATATAGCCCCAGTAATACGAGGATGAATGAACCGGAAATGCCGGGTAAAATCATTGCACAAAGGGCGATGCTACCGGCAAAAAACATGGTTATATGGGACCCTTCTAACTGCACCGCCGGCGCCACAGAGATACCCCAGGCAGTGGCGATACCCAGCGCAAATAACAGTGCATCACGCCAGTGAGCAAAGGGGTGCTGGCGCAGTAGATAGATCACCGAGCCGGCAATTAGTCCAACAAAGAACGACCAGAGGGGCAGTGGGTGCTCGGCGAGTAGAAACTGCATAACCACAGCTAGAGAAAACAGGCTGGTGAGAACACCGCTCAGCAGTACCGCAAGAAAATTTCCATTGATATGGCGCCAGGCGGCTGCCAGTCCCTGGGACTTGAAAACTTTTAAAGCCTGAAGATTAAGAGATTTTATGCTGTCGATAAGTTCGAGGTAAATACCGCTGATAAAGGCGATGGTACCACCAGAGACACCGGGAACAACATCTGCAGCACCCATGGTTATACCCTTTAAGAAAAGTAGTAAATTCTGTCTGAGGCTGCGCATGGTGACTCCGGAATTTTTTTGTTTTTTTAGTAGCTATTTCTACCTGTTATATAAGTCTTTGATACTAGCGTGACAGCCCGCCCAGCAGTGGTACAAACTTAACCCGCTCGACAATTTCTTCTTCAAACTCTGAAGAATCACCCACCCTGCGCAGAACACGCAGATCCTGAACATCACCTGCACCTACAGGAATAACCAGAATGCCATTTGGTGCCAGCTGATGTAGCAACTCGTCCGGGACCGCCTGGGGCGCCGCCGTAGTGATAATGCCATTGTAGGGAGCATGTTTCTGCCAGCCAAAGCTGCCGTCGGAAAGTTCGGCAGTGATGTTGCGCAGGCCCAACTTTCGAAAGCGCTCTTTCGCCTTGGCCAAGAGCGGTTCAATACGTTCCACGGAGTAAACACGGTCGACCAGCTGGGCTAGGATGGTAGCTTGAAATCCTGATCCGGTGCCGATCTCAAGAACCTTTTTGAGCGGTCCTTCAGCCAGTAATATCTCGGTCATTCTAGCGACTATATAGGGCTGTGAGAGTGTCTGGGAAAAGCCGATTGGCAGTGCTGTGTCCTCATAGGCGCGGTGGGATAGAGCTTCATCGAGAAAGATATGCCGCGGGGTAACCCGAAATACATCGAGGATTCGCTGATTGCTGATGCCCTGGTCTTTTAAGCGCTGAATTAGCCGCTCTCGCGTGCGCTGCGATGTCATACCTATGCCGGCCATTTCACTTGAGTTCACGCAATATCCTCTATTACCAATAGCCTGTCAGGACAGACCAAAATTCTTTTACTTAGCAAAATTTTTTCTTTTAATGCGGAGCCAAAATAGCACCCTACTGTTGATCGCCAATATATCACAGGGCTTGAATCCGGGGGCGGAATAATTCAGCGATTTCACGCAGTACTACAGTCGCATAGCCACCTGCAGCCAGACCGAAGGATAATTCCAACTGATCTGCCCCCAGGCATTTCCACTGAAGAGCACTGGGCACCAACACCGTGGCACGGCGCTCCTGTTTTAGACCCGCATGCTCAAGGGCATAACACCAGCTCTGCCAGTCTTTCAGTATCCCCTGCTCGAGCTGTTGCAGATCGCCGCCGGCAGCTGAGCGACCGCGACCCCAGAGTGGCGCACAGGGTTGGGTTTCATATTCCATTGGCGCTGACCAATTGTCGCACTGAATTCGCTCGGCAAGCACCAGATTGTATAACCATGAGCGCGCTGCCGAGAGAATCATACCGGTACCCCGGCGGTTTCCTTTGAGCTGATCCCGTTCAATCAATTCCTGGGCCTGGTGCAGGTTGCCGCAATCATGGCCAAAGCGCTGTTCGCCAAAATAATTGGGTACTCCGTGAGAAGCTATTTTCTGCAGTCGCGCTTCGATCTCCTCGAGCTGTTCTTCAAGGGCATCAAACTCTCTGAGGACAAGCCGAAACTGATTGCCACTGTGCATGCCACGACGCAATTTTTTATGATGGCGAGCTGTAGAGAGTATTTTAAAATCATCGTGCTGCAACTGCTCGAGGGTTAATTCGCGGCCGGGCAGATAGAGGCTAAACCACTGGGTGGTGACCGCAAAGCGATCTTTAAGGCCACAGAAACTCACATCATTGCGCTTGATACCCGCCAGCTTTGACAGCAACCCGGCGACCCACTGGGTATTCTGGTCACGCTTTTTAATCTGTAAAAAAAGATGCTCACCTTCGCCACTGGGTTCAAAACCCAAAATTTCATCGACCCGGAAATCTTCCGGTTCACTGCGATAGACAGCGCGACCAAAGGTCTCGGGAAATAGCCGTGGTAGGCTTTGAAAGTCGAATTCTGGGGGTTTGATAATCGTTGTCCTGTAGCTTATTTAGTGGTCAGCAAAACCACTGCGTGACAGGAGATACCCTCTTTACGACCGACAAAACCAAGTTTTTCGGTGGTAGTAGCTTTGATATTCAGCTGATCCATCTGGCAGTTTATATCGGCACAGAGATTGCGGCGCATAGTATCCAGATGGGGCAGCATCTTTGGCTGCTCGGCAACAATAGTGATATCTGCATTGCCCAGCTGATAACCTTTTGCATCCATCATCTGCACAACGTGCGCCAGCAATTGGCGGCTATCTACCCCCTGCCACTGCTGATCTGTATCTGGGAAATGCTGGCCTATATCACCGAGGGCTAGGCTACCGAGAATAGCGTCAATTAATGCATGAATTAATACATCGCCATCCGAATGAGCAATAAAACTCTGGTGGTAGGGAATGGATACACCACCCAAAATCAGCTTATCGCCCTCACCAAATGCATGAACATCGTAACCATGACCTATGCGCATTGTTCGCTCTCCTGATAACTCATAATTGCCTGGGCAATAATAAGATCTTCGCGATGGGTAATTTTAATATTGTCGCGACGACCTTCAACAATCATCGTCTGCTCGCCCAGATATTCAATCGCCGAGGCTTCATCAGTAGGTAGCTGTTGTTCTTCCAGCATAGCCTCAAGAGCTCTGACTAACAGGCCGTAGCGAAACATCTGCGGGGTCTGGGCAGCGCGGTATTCGCTGCGATCCAGGGTCTTTTTAATAGCGCTATCTGAGGTTACCTGCTTAAGCGTATCACTGATAGGAGCGGCGAGAATACCGCCCACCGAATGGCCATCCAACTGCTCGATCAATTTATTAATATCCGCGCTGGTGATACAGGGCCGCGCCATATCGTGAACCAGAACCCAGTCATCGCTGGCAGCACTATCACTCAGCGCCCGCAGACCGTTTAACACTGAATGGACACGCTCTGTGCCACCGGTAAGAAGCTCTACGCGCTGATCTTTTAGCGCAGAAACCTGCGTCCAGGACGCAGCATTGGTATCACAGGGAACGAGAATTTTTTTCAGTTTAGGGATGTTCAATAGACGACTGAGAGTATGATCTGCGACCAGTTTGTCGCCAATACGGTGAAACTGTTTAGCCAATTCGGTACCGAATCTTTTGCCAGTCCCAGCCGCAGGAACTATAACCCAATAGTTGGCGGCGCTCACTGCTTGTTATCCTTGCTTATGGCGCTCGTCTGGTTTTTATCAATCACCAGATAAAAGGTTTCACCGCGCTTGATCATACCCAAGTCGGCGCGGGCTTTTTCTTCAATGGCACTGAGATTTGTCTTTAGACTTTCGACATCGGTGGCGATCAGGGCGTTGCGTTCACGCAGCGCCCGATTCTCACTTTCCTGCTCTTCGAGCTGGCGGTTTAGCTCAGCGCGATGGGCAAGACTGCCCTCTCCAACCCACAATCGAAATTGCAGGCCAGCGAGAAAAACAAGCAAGATAACCAATAACCAACGCATAGAGGCATTCTATTCGCTTTTAAAGAATTTGCACAGAATAGTGCTGTGCAGCCTAAACTTAAAGAGACTGGGTTTACTGCGCTTTAAATTCAGCCAGACCGCGATACGCTGCCTGCTCACCCAATTCAGCTTCGATTCTCAGCAGGCGGTTGTACTTGGCAACACGGTCTGAACGGCACAGTGAACCGGTTTTAATCTGGCCCGCTGCAGTAGCGACGGCGAGATCAGCGATTGTAGTATCTTCGGTCTCGCCGGAACGGTGAGAGATAACGGCAGTGTATCCAGCGTCTTTCGCCATGGCGATTGCGTCGAGAGTCTCTGACAATGTGCCAATCTGGTTAAATTTAATCAGGATAGAGTTGCCCACACCCAGTTCAATACCGCGACTCAGGATACTGGTGTTGGTAACAAACAGATCGTCACCGACCAGCTGAATCTTCTTGCCAAGTTTTTCAGTCTGGTACTTCCAGCCATCCCAGTCAGACTCATCGAGTCCATCCTCAATTGAGATAATTGGGTAGAGTTCACAGAGCTCCGCCAGGTAATCACTAAATCCTTCCGAGCTAAAAGTTACACCTTCGCCAGACAGATTGTAGTGGCCATCTTTGTAGAATTCGGATGCGGCGCAATCCAGAGCCAAGGTGACATCTGTACCCAAAACATATCCAGCAGCTTCAACGGCCTGTTTGATCACGGCCAGAGCTTCGGCATTGGACGCCAGATCAGGGGCAAAACCACCCTCATCACCCACGGCAGTGTTTAAACCTTTAGCGCTGAGAACTTTTCTCAGCTGGTGGAAAATTTCGGCACCGACCTGAAGTGCTTCAGAAAAACTTTTCGCGGCCACTGGCTGCACCATAAATTCCTGGATATCGACATTGTTGTCGGCGTGCTCACCACCATTGATAATGTTCATCATAGGAACCGGCATGCTGTACTGACCAGAAGTGCCATTGAGGTTGGCGATATGGGCGTAAAGGGGAATACCCTGGTCCTGAGCCGCTGCTTTTGCCGCTGCCAGTGATACTGCCAGAATAGCGTTAGCACCCAGTGTCGCTTTATTCTCTGTACCATCGGCATCGATCATCATCTTGTCCAACAGGCGCTGCTCTGCGGCGTCTTGACCAATCAGCAATGTCTTGATGATAGTGTTGATATTATTCACTGCAGTCAGCACACCTTTTCCCAGGTAGCGGCTCTTGTCACCATCTCGCAACTCAAGCGCTTCGCGAGACCCGGTTGAGGCGCCAGACGGAGCACAGGCAGTTCCTACAATGCCGTTCTCTAAAATTACATCTGCCTGCACAGTGGGATTGCCACGAGAGTCCAAGATTTCAAACGCTTGAATATCAACAATGTTACTCATTTACTATTTTCTCCAATAATTTCGACTATTTACTGCAATTAAAATGGTTAAATTTATGACTTAATTAGGTCTTAAGAATCTTTAAACAATACCCAGATCAGACTGAGACTTGATCAAATCATCAAACGCCTTCATCTGCGCAAGGAAAGGCTCGAGCTTATCCAATGGCAGTGCACTGGGGCCATCACAGCGCGCTTTTTGCGGATCCGGATGAGCCTCTAAAAACAGCCCGCCAATGCCCACAGCAATACCAGCGCGACCCAGCTCAGCGACCTGATGACGGCGACCGCCAGAGGCTGCGCCCAGGGGGTCGCGACACTGCAGGGCGTGGGTAACATCAAAGATTAACGGTAGACCGCCGCTGACTTCTTTCATGGTGCGGAAACCGAGCATATCGACAACCAGGTTGTCATAGCCCATGCAGGTGCCGCGTTCGCAGAGCATGATCTGATCGTTGCCGCACTCGCGAAATTTGTCGACGATATTGCCCATCTGACCGGGGCTTAAAAACTGTGGCTTTTTAACATTGATCACTGCGCCGGTTTCAGCCATCGCCTTGACCAAATCAGTCTGTCGCGCCAAAAATGCCGGCAGCTGAATCACATCACAGACTTCAGCAACCGGTTTGGCCTGCTCTATCTCGTGCACATCGGTGATCACTGGAACATTAAAGGTGCTTTTGATCTCCTGAAAAATCTTTAGCCCCTCATCAATACCGGGACCTCGAAACGAGTGGATCGATGAACGGTTGGCTTTATCAAAGGAGGCCTTAAAGATATAGGGGATACCGAGCTTTTCCGTCACCGTCACATAGGCTTCGGCAATCTGCATCGCCATATCTCGAGATTCGAGAACATTCATGCCGCCGAAAAGCGCCATCGGCGCATCATTGCTGACATTGATACCCGCTACTTTTATTGTCTTGGCGTTCACTTCTATGACTCCTGCTTTTCCACTTGTCTTGCCTGGTAATCCATGGCCGCAACCACAAAACCCTGGAACACGGGATGCCCATCTCTTGGCGTGGAGTTAAATTCCGGGTGGAACTGGCTGGCGAAGAACCAGGGATGGTCTGGCAGCTCTATGGTTTCCACCAGCGTCTTGTCGTGAGACAGTCCACCAATCACCAGACCAGCCTCTTTGAGGGTTGGCAGGATATTATTATTGACCTCAAAGCGATGTCTGTGACGCTCTTCAATTTGGTCGGCAGTGTAGATCTCTCTAGCCATTGAGCCCGGCAGCAGATGACAAACCTGGGAACCGAGACGCATAGTGCCACCCAGATCCGAGTCTTCACTGCGCAGCTCTTTTTTGCCCTCAGCATCGATCCATTCAGCAATAAGGCCAACCACCGGGTTAGCAGTATCTGCATCAAATTCGGTGCTGTTTGCATCTGTGAGGCCACAGACATTGCGCGCGTATTCGATAATCGCAATCTGCATACCCAGGCAGATACCCAGATAGGGAATATTCTTTTCCCGTGCGGTTTTAACCGCATATATTTTGCCTTCTGTACCCCTGGTGCCAAAACCACCTGGGACAAGAATCGCGTCGACGTCATCGAGCAGTGAATGATCCTGCTCCAACAGTTCGGAGTCGATATAGCGAATTTTTACTTTGGTTTTCTGGTGGATACCGGCGTGAATAAGGGCCTCGGTCACTGACTTGTAGGCATCCAGCAGTTCCATATATTTGCCGACCATGGCGACGGTCACCTGACCCTCGGCATTCATATGGCTGTCGACAACAAAATCCCATTCACTAAGATCCGCTTGTGGACGATCGATACCGAAACGGTCGAGGACAAACTGGTCGAGACCCCGTTCGTGGAGCATACGTGGAATCTGGTAGATAGATGGAGCATCAATCACCGGGATAACCGCCCGCGCCTCTACGTTGGTAAACAGAGATATTTTCTGGCGCTGGCTCTCATCGATCTCAACTTCAGAACGACACAGCAGCACATCTGGCTGCAGACCTATAGAGCGCATCTCTTTAACCGAGTGCTGGGTCGGCTTGGTTTTGGTTTCACCCGCTGAAGCAATATAGGGCACCAATGTCAGGTGCAGCAGCAGTGCGCGCTGGTGGCCCAGCTCAACTTTTAGCTGGCGAACCGCTTCCAGGAAAGGTTGTGACTCGATATCACCCACAGTGCCGCCAATTTCGACTACGGCGATATCGGCATCACCAGCACCGGCGTAGACACGGCGCTTGATCTCATCGGTCAGGTGCGGGATCACCTGCACCGTACCACCCAGATAGTCACCGCGGCGCTCGCGACGCAGAATAGTCTCGTATATCTGACCACTGGTAAAGTTGTTGTTCTTGGTCATCTTGGAGCGCAGGAAACGCTCGTAGTGACCAAGATCCAAATCCGTCTCAGCGCCATCTTCAGTGACATAGA
>JABBBF010000176.1 GCA_018607545.1 SAR92 clade bacterium
ACTAATCCAGTCAGCTCTCTTTATTTAAAAATAATGTCGCTGCCGTTCGGCTGTTGCTACAGCCTCACCCTACTGGGCCACTCTTATATCTCACCTGCGGTTCGATGTTGAACCCGTAGGACTAATCCAGTCAGCTCTCTTTATTTAAAAATAATGTCGCTGCCGTTCGGCTGTTAGAACAGCCCCAGACTACTGGGCTAGCATATAAGCCTTCAAGCCATAATTTATTTCACAGCTAAAACTATAACGGGAGATCATTTTTGGTTACTCCGCGAGTCATATATACTGCATTTTTGAATAATGGCGGTTGACTAGAAATGACTAATTCAAGACTGTTGATTGTATGGTCGCTAATGGCTTTTCTGACCGGCTGTGGCGGCTCGGGCGGCTCGTCACCGGCGGGCGGAACTACTCCGTCAACCACTCCCTCCGAAGAGAGCCCCTCTTCTATAAATAAGGCGCCAACTATATCTGGTCCTACTTCCTATGAATCCATACTTTGCACTGAGGGTTCACTGCAGCTGGGGTTTTCTGATGAAGATAATGATAATTTAACTATTGGCCTATCCGGGCCTGACGCAAATTTTTTCAGGGTCGAGTCCAAGCAAATCACATCGGTTATGCCATTGGCCTGTGATGAATCAGGGTTCGACGCCAATTCTGACCTTGTGTATGAAATATCAGTAACCGTAAGTGACGGTACTTTATCGACCTCTTCGGACATTGATATTGCGTTTTTTTATGACGACAGCTTGTTTGGAGACATTGAAGAAGCCTTCGAGGCATCGAGTATAGTGGTGACGACTTCTCTCTGGAACTCTGATTTCCCAGACTATCCTTTTTCGGCTTGGGGAGAAGAGAACGGGCAGCCGGTTTTATTCTTAGGTGCAAGTAGTGACGATCTGGTTAAAGTTTCGGTTGATTCTGGGCTGTTCCAAAATGCTGAAGTGCTGTTCTATTTGCCTAAATACACAAATCATATTTTAGCCAATGATTTCGATTCTGACGGTGACGATGATCTCGTGCGTATAAGTAGGGGCGCTCCTATAGGCAGTTCCAGCTCAATCATGTCGGGCGCATACGTACATGAAAACATTGATGCCTCCTATGCAGGTGGCGTCCAAATTGCTGATAGCGGACTCTGGTACGCAAGTAATGCCCAACTCCATGATTTAGATTCAGACGGTGATTTCGATATTTTGGTCGGACAATTAAGCACGAATCCATCCGACCTCGCTTATATGGAAAATCTAGGCGATCTTAAATTTTCACCGCCAAGAAGAACTGGTGCCGATATTAGCGGTGGTTTCTATGAAATAGATAATTTTGATTCAGACGCTGAATTAGAAATGTTTGCAACAAACACAGGGACAACCAGTCCTGCATTTTACTCGGTGGATGGATTCAATATTCAAGAAATTGCCAGCTACGGTAATCTTAGTGGAAATAAATGGATATGGCAGTTAGCCGATATAAATAATGATGGTGTACCAGAATCAATAGGCATGGAAAAAGGAGTGCGTTCATTAAATGGCCTTATTCTAGCGTTTGACGGCGTTAATGTGACTGGAACACAGCTTGTTGAAACAGGAACCAATACCCGGGGTGATGCATTACATGATTTCGTCATGTGGGATGTGGATGGTGATAAGGATAAAGATTTAGTGCTTTTCTCCACCAGGTCAGGTTTTCTGTTTGCCGATGTTAGTGAATTGCAAGATGGCTATTTTCAAACTCCAAAACCGTTCTTTAATTGGCCCTTTGGGGGTTCATTTATAGATCTGAAAGACTTGGATGGCGATTCAAACGACGAGCTCATCTTGGGTGGAACAACATCTCTAGTCGCGTTCAGGACAATTAAACGAGGCAATTTCCAAGCAAAACCCTAGAACATATTTCCTCATGGGTGAATTTTTCGATAAAAAAGTGAACCATGGGTAAAACAGGTTCTAGAGTGAGCCTATTTTTAGCAGGGATTCTGTTTAGAATTAATGCTCTTAAAGCTGAAAAGCCCCTTTTAGTAAAAAGGGGCTTTTTTTATATCCTGACTCTAACCAACTGGATCAAAAGGCTTTTTGATAACCAAGGGTAAATTGGTAATCAGTTTTCATTTGCAGGTTGTTCTTATTTTGCTGGATAGGCGCAACCAACTCTAAGCCAAACCTATCAACTTTTCCCGGAAGAATACGGGCTAGGAAATTTACACCCAAACCAAAATGTATTTCTCTACCGCCATAATTCTCAGTGTTTGCAGTTTGGACTGGTGCAGTAATCATAGGGTTAACACCAGAAATTTTATCTTGATGAGTAAATTTTAATCTTGAAGAAAAAGAAATGGATTTGTTGAGTTCATATTGCAACCAGGTATTGAATTCCTTTTGATCACCAAATGACCAATCATCATCAGATATAACAAATCTTCCTCTCAACTGGTTACCCCAAACGACTTTTTCACTGATCGTTTTAACGTTGGTTATGCCCAAAACCAGTCTCGAAGCACTATCTCCAGGCTGCATACCATAGGGAAGAATCATTTCCATCTTCATATCCGTTGGGGTAAGAACGACGCCCCCAATATCATTATCACCGATAGATTTTTGCACAGTGACTTCCGCATGCCATCTTGAGACATCTGTTTCCTGCAACTTAATCAATGCACCTAATGAAATATCAGATAGATCACTCGAAGACGTGCTAAATGTGCCGATAAGACCTCTATCCATCATAGGTTTGTAAGTGTTGAGATCCATCTCCTTTGACATATACATAGCCATTGCCATAAGCGTGACTTTGTCTGAGGGAGCATACATTGCCCCAACCATGGTCATTTTCATTTCCATCTCTGTTGGCACTACTGAAAGATTTGCCGGCATATTTCCATGAGGATTAGGTATATCGAGAATGGCTGAATTAGGGATGCTGTTACCATCGAGAATATTGCCACTCATGTCCATATATCCTTGCCTAACGGATATCATGGATTCTCCTTTTTTATGGTAATGGTCTGCCATTACCCCTATAGGTGCATGGTCAATTGCTCTTACACCATAATCAGAGTCAGCATAAGCAAATAATGAAAGGCTCGATAAACTTAAAAATAACAGAAAAAATTTAGTAATTTGCATATGGAAGTCTCTTTGATTTTAAAAAAGCAGTAAGGATTAATCTAGAGACGATTTTACCAATTGCGAATTGCTGGCAGAATGTGACAAATTGTCGCAGTCGCAAAAATTTATAGGGGTTTAAGCTACTTTAAAGCTTCGCTGGCGCGCTCAAAAAGATTGCCAGCATAATTCATCACATGAAAAATGATGCTCTGCTCATTGCTACCAGAAACTAGGTGGGCACCAGGACCAGTGGCATAGATGGCCACATCCTCACCACCATGGGTCTCTGATTCTTCTGGTACTAGCGCTTCCTGGTGGAATCCGGCGGCTTCGGTGTCTACTTTGCGAAGATCTTGACGACCGGTAACAGGTTCACTGTCGTAAACAAGGTCTGCATCTGTCCGGTCAGACATATCCCTAAAACCCAATCCATTGGCATAGCCAAGGGTGGTATACGGCAGGCCATCCGCAGCCAGTGCCGGCTTGACTTCACCAACATTGACCACCTTACCCAGTATCGGATTCCCGCGCTTTGGGTAACCAGCCATGGTAAATACGTGGCTGTGATCAGCAGTGACAATAATCAATGTCTCCTTCGCACTGGTACCATCGACAGCGGCCTGGACAGCACGGGAAAATTCAACGGTATCATTAAGCGCGGTATAGGCACTGCCCGCATGATGACCGTGATCGATTCTGCCGGATTCAACCACCAACAAAAAACCCTTAGGATTATTGTCGAGAATTTCGATTGCTTTAGCAGTCATCTCAGTAAGTGATGGCTCGCCGCCAATATCATTTTTACGGTCCGCTGCGTAGCGCATATGGGATTCATTAAACAGCCCGAACAGCTGCTGGGTTTTGTCGCTATTCAGAGCATCAAAACCCGGCTGGTCTTCAATATAGATACCGGATGGGTAGAGACTGGTCCACTCTTCTATCAGATTGCGGCCATCGGTGCGATCCCCTTCTATCTCGCTGATAGCATCGGCGCTGTTGGCAGATTTTTCATTGGGTAGAAAATGACGGCGGCCACCGCCCATAACCACTTCTATGCCATCTGTAGCGTTGCCACCGTATCTGGCTAGGAGGTTGGCTTTAAAGTTAATTAACTGCGAGGCTATATCTTCGCAGCCAGCGGCCAGGGCTGCGGCTGTCAGCTCGGAATTATCTTCCCAATCGCGCTCGGGGGATTTGGCATAGGTTGCCGCCGGAGTGGCGTGGGTAACTCGCGCAGTTGTGACTATACCGGTGGATAGCCCGGCGATCTCGGCCAGCTCCAGGGCTGTAAACACCTGGTTACCGTCGACTGATTCGCAGTCCCCACGCACTACATCTTCATCCACACCCAGGGCGCCAATATCAGTTTTAACACCGCTAATTATTGCGGTCATGGTTCCAGCAGAATCCGGTGTCTGAGCATCTACATTGTAGGTTTTAGACAGGCCGACAAAGGGAAAGCGGCCAAAGCTAAGGCTGTTTTCCTCACCGGACATGCCCTTCTGCTGCCCGTCTAGAATGCGCGCTGCTGTGACTGTCGACACGCCCATACCATCACCAACAAACAGAATAATATTTTTTGCCGAGCCGGGCTGAGTTGCTACGCGTTGAATATGGCTATTGGTGCGAGCCACGGCGGCAGCCGACTCTCTGTACCAGCTATTTTCGACTGTATTTAGCAGCTCACTGTTAGTAGCAGCACCGTTGCTGGTACTTTTAACCTCAGTATTGGTGGTAAACAACAATCCCGAGAAAAGCAGGACAAGGGAAATAGAGACTAACAGCACTAATTTATTCATAGTTTTTCCAGACAAGCACAATTTAAGAAAGCTTATCCGGAGATTATGACATTGAAACGACTAAAAAGAGAAAATTAACGTTGGGACTTATTAGCAATAGGGCTTAGTCGAAGTGCAACAACTCATCAATTTCAAGATCGTGAGCTTTGGCGATTTTAAACAGTTGCCAGAGAGAAACTATGGCTGTTGGGTCCTGCTCCATACGCTGATATTGACGAACCGAGAGTTCATATTCCGCCATATCTTCCTGCACAAGATTGCGTTTATTGCGCAACGTCACAATACGCTTTTGCAGTTTTTCCTGAAACTGTAAAAACTCATCGTAGTAGATTGAATCAGCATTTGGGCGTTGCATAACGGTTTGCTCAAATTCTCCTTGACCTTGTCAGCCAAGCTTGGCATATTCAAAATCACAGCAACACGCCATGCTTGACGTAGGTAAGACTGGGCGCGGTGCAACAGGGAATGGTTAATTTCATATAAGAAACAGGGAGTTCAATTGAGCTCCCGATTAAAAAGCAAGGAGCTAAAACCGTGAAACCAATGGTGTCTTTAAAATTACTCTTGAACACTCTAATCTTGTCCGGCCTGTTGTCCGGATGTTCTACTAATTCTACGCAATCCAGCTACAAACTGGATTTCTATACCCTGACCCACAGCGCGGTGTTCACTCAGAGAGAGACAGTCAACGCTCTGCTTGAGGAGGCCGCTGGCAATCAAAATATCTCTACCGCCACCCTTTTGAATAACTATTGCGACCTGGTCGAACGACATATTATTTATGTGTCGGCAAAAAATATCCCAAAACAGTGCAGCAGTCGAACAGTCAATCATAAGACCCGCACCTGTGCGATGAAATTTCATGAATGTATCCGCATGTGCTCACTGCGCAGTAATGACTGTCAGCCCTGTATAAGACGTTCAAGGGAATGCCTTGAGTAACTGCGCCCTTTAACAACTGCCCTTTTGGATTGTTCTCTCTCTATAAGCGCTGTAAGCTACAGCGCTTATGCAAGACTCTCTTGCAATCGCTTTTATTGAGTATAACCTGTGTCCAAAGCCTTTACTTATCCAGCGCTCCGCTCAACCAGGGAAAACTTTAAGTGCCCCAGCTGCGGTCAGGCACTGACATTAAATGCCGAGTCGCAACCGAAAACCTATAGCTGCAGCAACAGGCACAGCTTTGATGTGGCCCGCGAAGGTTATCTCAACCTGCTTTTAGCCCAGCACAAACGCAGCCGCAACCCCGGTGACAGTGACGACATGATTCGCAGTCGCCAGCGATTTTTAAGTGCTGGCTATTACAGCCTCCTGTCGGATGCTATCGTCTCTCAGGTAGCCAACTCAGCTAACGGCTTTAATCAGACATTAATTGATCTCGGCTGCGGCGAAGGCCACTATTTGCAGCAGTTGCGCGATGCTTCGCTCAATGATTCAAAGAGTGATTCAAAGAGTGCATCGCCAGATCTAAAACTGCTGGGAATAGATATCTCCAAGTTTGCAGTGCGGCTGGCGGCAAAGCGCAAGATGGGTGCAAGATTGGTGGTCGATAGTGCCTTTAATATTCCGCTCTTTGAGAACCGCCTCGATACTGCCATCTCGGTGTTTTCACCGATCAGCTGTGAGGAAACTGCGCGAATACTCAAACCCGGCGGCACTCTTATTATGGTCGGCCCCGGTGAGGAGCACCTGTCGGGACTGACCAAGCTAATCTATGACAAGACGGTGCCCCATGCTGGCAATCCGCTGGATGCCACTGCACAATTTACCCTGCAGGAGAGTATAGAAATCAAACGGGATATCTCTGTTGAAGGCAGTGATATTCTCGATCTGCTAACTATGACTCCCTATTACTGGCAGGCCAGGCCGGAACAACAGGAGAAGTTAGCCAAGCTTGAAAAACTTGAGACGCCTATCCACTTTTATATCAAAATTTACCAAAATATAAGCCCCTAACCTACCGAGAGCCCGAGCACTTTTATGACCCCAGCAGAAAAACAGTTTCTTCAGCGCAACCGACTTCCAGATAGCTATCTCGACAGTGCCAATAAGTGGTTCGCACCCCTACTGGAGGATATTCAGAAACCTGCTAAATCAACATTTATTATCGGCATCAATGGCACACAGGGTTCTGGCAAGTCGACCCTCGCAGATTACCTCTGCACCATGCTCGGCGAACGGGGCCTTAAAACCGTTTCCCTCTCCCTGGATGACTTTTACCTGACCCGCGCCGAGCGAGAAATCCTGGCAGCCAATGTACACCCATTGCTAAAAACCCGCGGTGTGCCGGGCACCCATGATATAGACCTGGCACTGCAGACCATCGACAGTCTAAAACAGGGATCTGGACAGACACTGATTCCACGCTTTGATAAAAGTACCGATGATCGTCATTTGGAAGCTGATTGCGATCTGGTTAGCGGCGCTGTAGATGTAATTATTTTTGAAGGCTGGTGTGTCGGCGCCAAGCCTCAGCCCGAAGAAGCACTGGTGCAAGCTGTTAACAGTCTCGAACTTGAGCGAGACCCGGATGGTAGCTGGCGCAACTTCGTCAACAATGCCCTGGCCAGGGATTACCAACCTCTTTTCAATAGTATCGACAAGCTGATTATGCTTCGTGCGCCCTCCTTTGAGACAGTGTTTAATTGGCGCCTGGAGCAGGAACAGAAAATGATTGCCCGACTGGCAGAGCATGACGAGGCCGACCGTTCAGGAATAATGTCGGAAGCACAGATTGCTGAGTTTATCGCCCATTATCAGCGTATCACCGAGTTCAGTCTTGAGGAGATGCCAGGCCGTGCCGATTACCTTTTTCAGCTGGACTCTCGGCGACAGATTATTGATTATTCCAAACTTGGCTGTGCATAAATGAATTTTGGTCTACGATTATTTTCAATAGTTTTAAGGTTTTGATCTATAACCGATTGAGAGTTGTAAAAATCTAACTGAAGAAAGGAAGATCACCATGGAATACGGCATCGCAATTATTCTGATCGCACTACTGCAATTTATTTTCTTTACTGGTCGCACCGGTTTTAGCCGCGGAAAATATGATGTTAAAGCACCAAAAACCACTGGCAATGAACGCTGGGAAAGAATCTATCGGATTCAGCAAAACACCATGGAACAGCTGGTGATATTTATTCCAGCTACAGTTATTTTCAGCATGTATGTGAGCTCGACCTGGGTTTTACTGCCGGGAATATTATTTATTGTCGGCCGCCATATTTACTCAAGACTCTACCTGCAGAGCCCCGAAAATCGAGGCCCCGGCATGGTCTTGAGCTTGTTTAGCAATATTGTTCTAGTGGTAGGCGGCCTAATCGGTCTCTGCCTGAGCCTGCTTTAGGCAAAGGCGTGGCGTAAGACAATAGTCTCAACGCGATCAGGGCCAGTTGAAACTACATCAACCGGTGCGCCAACCAGCTCTTCAATACGCGCAATATAAGCGCGGGCATTGGCCGGCAAACTCTCTATATCCTGAGCACCTACAGTGACTTCGCTCCAGCCCGGCATTGTTTCATAGATTGGCTGAAGTCCTTCAAAGTCATCGGAATGGGAGGGAACGCCCACTTCTTCACCGGCGCTGTTTTTATAGCCAACGCAGATATTGACCTCTTCCAGACCATCGAGAACATCCAGCTTGGTGAGACAGATTCCAGAGATACTGTTAATTAATACTGCCTGTTGCAGCGCGACAGCATCAAACCAGCCACAGCGACGCTCGCGCCCGGTGGTGGTACCAACCTCGTGACCTTTAACACTTAGGTAAGTGCCAGTCTCGCAGTGCAGTTCTGTGGGGAAAGGACCTGAGCCAACACGGGTTGTGTAAGCTTTGGTAATACCCAACACATAATCAATATACAGCGGACCAAATCCTGTGCCCGTGGCAGCGCCACCGGCAGTGGTATTTGATGAGGTAACAAAGGGATAGGTACCGTGGTCAATATCCAGCAGGGAACCCTGGGCGCCTTCAAAAAGAATATCGGCGCCAGCTTTGCGGGCATCGTGAAGAATTTTGG
>JABBBF010000097.1 GCA_018607545.1 SAR92 clade bacterium
TCGGCGTGGACTTTGGTATTCATATCGCTCTGCAGTTCGAGCATGGTGATCAGTTGCTGTTTCATTGGGGTTTCCTGTTAACTTTTTTAATAACTTAGGGGGCTTTAAATACTGCCGCGGACAAAATTATTGCTCTGTTTTTCATAACCGATACTGGTACTTGGGCCATGACCGGTAATAACCACCGCCTCATCGTCGAGACTGTAAATACGCTGGCTAATGGATTTTTTAATCTCTTCAAAATTGCCGCCGGGTAAATCGGTGCGACCAATACTACCCTGAAATAAAGTATCCCCGGCAATCAGTGTTTTGTACTCATCAAACCAGAAGCTCACCGATCCCGGCGTGTGTCCCGGCGTATGAATTGCCACACCGCCACAGCAATCCAGCGCCTGATCATCATTTATATAATGGTCTGGTTCCGGCAGACTAATCTCGGGAACGCCAAACATTGCGCACTGCTGCTCAACCATATCCCATAAAAACTGGTCGCCCTTGTGCAGATAGATCGGCGCGCCGGTGGCCTGTTTGATCTCACCGGCCGCCAGTATATGGTCGAGGTGAGCATGGGTGTGAATAATCGCCACAACCGAGAGATTGAGCTGTTTAAGCAACCCGAGTATTTTATCGGCATCACCACCTGGATCTACTACCAGTGCCCTGCCACTTAGGCGATCCCCAATAATTGAGCAGTTGCACTGCAATGGCCCAACGGGAAAAGTTCGAATAATAAAATTCGACTCCGTTGTTTTATCCTTAGGTTGTTCAGGAATAGTCTGTTCAGGCATGGTCATCTCTACTTGGGTATTTGAAATAATCGATGGAAATTATCTGTTGTCGCCGCGGCCAGCTCTTCAAGGCTGATACCCCTTAAATCAGCCATAAACTCAGCGACTTCGCGAACATACTGAGGCTCATTTTGCTTGCCTCTGTGGGGTACAGGTGCCAGCCACGGAGAGTCGGTCTCGACCAGTATTCTATCCAATGGCACCCTGACGGCAACATCGCGCAATTCATCGGCACTGGCAAAGGTGACAATTCCAGAGAAAGAGATATAAAAGCCCAATGCCAAGGCCTGTTCGGCCATCTCCCAGCTCTCGGTAAAGCAGTGCATTACACCAGCGGCACTGGTTCTGTATTGACGCAGCAAATCGATAGTTTCTTCACGGGCATCGCGGGTGTGAATAATCACCGGCTTATTAATCTGCTGACTGGCTTTGAGGTGATTGATAAAACTCGCCCGTTGCCAATCGATGGTTTCGCTGCTGTAAAAATTGTCGAGACCGGTTTCGCCTATCGCGACCACTCCCGGCTGACCGGCAAGTTCTATCAACTCTTCAACAGAGGGAACCGGTTGCACGTTTTTTTGCAGCGGGTGGGCACCTACAGATGAGAAGACATTGTCATATTTGGCAGTCAGGTCAAGCAGTGACCTTGAGGTAGGCATATCCACCGCAACACTGAGAAAGTGACTGATACCTCGGGCTTTGGCCGCGTCTAAAACAGCATCAATTCCACCCTCTCGTTCAGATAGGTCCAAATGATCGAGATGGCAGTGAGAGTCTACCAGCATAGGTTATTTCGTCTTTAATTAAGAAATTTTACTACATGGTTAATGTAGGCTTGTGAGAGTGTACCGTACCGGTTAAAGCTTGTTCAATATCAACTTTTAATTCAGCAAGTTCTTCACCCAGCTGCACGCCAACTCCTTGCACTTTAAAACTACCAGAACCCTTGTGAGTTACCCACACCACCTTGCCGGTTGTGGGTATGGGCTCGGGACGTAAATAGATACTTAACAGGAAAAAAACATCATCGCCAAGTTCATAGCTTTTTTTTGTCGGAACAAATAGTCCGCCACCTTCAACAAATGACATATAGTGCTGATAGAGCAGATTTTCGTCACTGATATCGACGGCTAAAATTCCGCCTTTGCCACTCTTAAACATAGTGATCACCTCTCCTTGTGTGCTTTTATGAGCTTAGCATGAAAAAACTGCTGTCACTTATCTGCGCGCTGCAAATACCATCAACCAGTCCATAAACAACTCCTCCCAGAGAAGCTGTGGGTTGGGGTTATTGCCACTATCGACCCAGTTGCGCGCCTGCAGCAATTTATCGGAAAAAATAAACAGCGCCGGAATGGGTTTGTCGGCCAAATCAGTGGTTGCCAGGCGGTGGATATAGCTGCAAAACCAGTCGATAGTCTGGCTGGCGTCGAGCTTCTGGCACTTCTGGGCTGCATCCAGAGGTGAGATATTGCCGGCTCTGACATTGGCGACCAGCTCTTCAAAGCTCTGTCGCTCCTCCAGGCTATCGCTCTGTAGATAGTCGAGAGCCAACAGGGGTTTACCACCGGCAAGAAACAGCACTTTATCTACAGCAGACTGGTCGCCGGTAACTTCAGTCAACCACTGGCTGCTAACCGCACTGTCAGGAACGGGCATGGCAATTTTCTGGCAGCGGCTGCGAATGGTTGCCGATAGCAGACTGGGTCTGTGGGAGACCAGTATCAACAGAGTTTTGGGCTGGGGCTCTTCAAGATTTTTTAACAGCGCGTTATACGCGCTTTTATTCATCGCCTCAGCGGGGGCAATAATTGCAACCTTCCAGCCACCCTGATGAGCCGTTTTACTTAGCGAATCGAGTAGTGCGCGTACCGTATCGACCTTGATCGGCTTGCCCGGCTCCTCAGGCTCAATGCTGCTGATATCGTCGTGACTACCGGCTGCGAGTAACTGACAGCCCTTGCAGGAGCCACAGGCATATTTGGTCATCTCTGCCCTACAGAGCAGATGCTGGGCCAGGGCTTGGGCCAGACGCATCTTACCAATACCACTGGGACCGCTGATCAGAATAGCGTGGGGCAAGCGCCCATTGTCAATACTGCTATTGAGGCTTTCCCAGAGAGTTTCCTGCCAGGGCAATGGAAGCACTAGGCGTTCTCCAAAAATTTATTGAGAGCTGTTTCTATCTGTGCCTGCACCCCTTCGATAGACTGCGAGGCATCGACAATCACACAGCGCTCAGGTGAATCCGCGGCAATCTGTAGATAGCGATTGCGCACCCGCTCAAAAAACTCAACCCGCTCCAGCTCAAAGCGATCCGGAGTACTGCGCTCCCCTGCCCGCTGCAGACCGATTTCTACCGGAATATCCAGAATCAACGTGAGGTCTGGTCGCAGGCTGCCCTGCACCAGTAGCTCGAGTTCAGAGATAAGATCGTCGCGCATATTGCGGCCAGCACCCTGATAGGCATAGGTGGCATCGGTGAAACGATCACAGAGTACCCAGGCGCCTTCACTGAGCATAGGCTCGATTACCTGATTGAGGTGCTGAGCACGGGCAGCAAACATCAAAAGCAACTCTGCAGTATTACAGACCTTCTCTTCACGTGGCGCCAAAAGCAATTCACGTATCTGCTCTGCCAACGGTGTACCGCCTGGCTCACGGGTCGTCGCGAAAGCCAGGTTATTATTCTCCATCCACGACTGTATAAACTGAATATTAGTGGTTTTACCCACACCTTCAGTGCCCTCAATCGTAATAAATTTTCCACGCATCGATTTCCCCGACCTGACTTAATTGTGTTTTTTATCAACCATTGTTGGCTGAGTTATTAACTGCTACTGAAAAGCTTCAAGTATCTATTTACTATCAAGCCTAGGCGCCGACTGGTAATTAACCGCCCGCCGGTAGATCTGATATTTGCGCACCGCTCTTTGATGCTCCTCAAGACTGTCCGAGAAATAATGCCCACCATCACCTCGAGCCACAAAATAGAGACTGGATCCAGGTTGAGGATGAAGTGCTGCCTCTATAGCTCCAGCACTTGGCATGGCAATAGGTGTAGGCGGCAACCCCTTAATCATATAGGTATTGTAAGGGCTGAAGGCTTTTAAATGCGAACGTTTAAGATTGCCAGTATAGGCATCGCCCAAACCATAGATTACTGTTGGATCTGTCTGCAAACGCATATTCTTCTGCAAACGGCGGACAAATACACCGGCTATTGCCGGGCGCTCTGCGGCGAGACCGGTCTCTTTCTCAACTATAGAAGCCATTATCAGTGCCTGATAGGCAGAGTCATAGGGAGTGTCGACAGAGCGACCTGCCCAGGCTCGCTCTAAGACCTCAACCATTCGCTTGTGAGCACGGGCGAGAATATCAATGGCTGTATCTGTACTGATATAGCTATAGGTATCGGGAAACAGCCAGCCCTCCGGGTGCTGCTTATGGATACCAGCGGCACGAATTATCTGCTCCCGACTCAGCTCGCGTATATCAGCAAATTGGTCGATACCAGCAAGATGCTGCAACCACTGCTTGTAGGCCCAACCTTCAGGAAAAGTAATCTGGTAACGAATAACCTCTCCGCGATTAAATTTATTCAGAAGGGTTTTGGCGCTATCACCGTTGTTTATAGAGTAGTGGCCTGCCTGGATAGCGGACTGTCCTGTAAGCCGAGCATAGAGACTTGTGAGCCTTGGATGACTAAGGACATTGTCGTTGTAAAGTTGTCGATTGACTGTGTTGAGGTTGCTGCCCTTTTCAATGATCCATTCCACTGAATCAGTGGTTAACTCAATGGGGGCTTCTAGGTGGCGCTGAGCAGTTCCAAGCAACAGTGCAAAACAGATCGCAGCAGCAATGGCGAGAAGAATGACAGTGCGAAATAGAGACCTTAGCATGGGAAGCTATCATAGAGATCAAACAGTGCCGATTGAAGCATTTTTGTATCAGCCCCTATAGACCAGTGGCCGAGATCATTTATCTCAGTTACAGGAAGCAACCCGCGAATCGAACTGCAGATAAACAGTTCGCTGGCTGTAGTAAGCTGCTGTTGACCAATATGGCCCTCTGAAACTAAGAGACCAGTCTCGGCAAAAAGCCGCTCAAGCAACAGGCCACGCATAACCCCGCAGACACCCGACTGATCCAGCTTCGGCGTTATCCAGGCGTTTTCGGCAGTCTTGATAAAAATATTGGCACAGGTAGTTTCGATCACCATGCCCTCTTGGCTATACATAACGCCGTCCGCATATTCATCAGCCCATTCTGCTCTGGCCAATACCTGATCGAGACGATTGAGGTGCTTAATGCCCGCTAACACCGGGTTGGCAGGAAGGCGATATTGGCACTGGGTAAGGGTGACACCCTCACGGCGTGACTGTATAAGGTTATCTGGCAATGACGAAAATTGGCAGACAATCTGCGCTGACAAATTATCCGGTGCCGCGTAACCACGACCGCCAGTGCCGGCGCTGATAATTATTTTTATAATGCCGCTGTTCTGTGAGTGCTGGTTAAGCAGCTTGAGAAATTGGGACAGGTTATCTTCAAGGGATTTTTTGCTGATACTAATCCCCAGAGCCGGTGCATCGCTAAGTAACCTGCAACTGTGGCGATGCCATAAAGGAACCGAACCTGCGCGGAATAACATGGTTTCAAACAAACCATGACCATAATTTGTTGCGCGATCGGCTACAGACAATAGATCAGCCTCGACACCATTGATGGTGGCCAGGCCCTTGTGGATATCATCGGGGCGGTTTAAAGCGCTATTCATGGACTAACTCTTGGTTACACAGTGACCTATTAAACATAAAATTCAGCCATAAAAAAACCGCCCCAATGGAGCGGTTCATATCAGGCATGCAATACTTATCAGCCGTTGGCGGTGATATAAGTAATTGCGTCCTGGACTGTAGCAATTTTCTCAGCTTCTTCATCAGGAATCTCGGCGTCAAATTCCTCTTCTAAAGCCATGATCAATTCAACTGTATCCAGTGAATCAGCACCTAGGTCTTCAACAAAAGAGGAAGTGGTTTTAACATCTTCTTCTTTTACACCCAGTTGCTCTGCAACCATTTTGATGACGCGCTCTTCGATGTTACTCATCGTATATCTACTCCTGTTAACGGATATTTAATTAATTGTGCCGCCGAACAAAATGATGCTCTTGCAGCGATATTTGGTGTTTACGGGCGCGCATTCTACCCTAGAAATCACAAAATGCTAAACCCAAATTTAAAAAAGGATGATTTATCAATTAAATCATACACTTACGCCATGTACATACCACCATTTACATGGATTGTTTCACCCGTTATGTAAGCCGCACCCTCTCCAGCGAGGAAACAAACCACTGAAGCGATCTCCTCGGGAGCACCCAGCCTAGCCAGAGGAACCTGTGTCAAGAGGGCTTCTTTATTGGCCTCAGGAAGGTCTTTGGTCATATCAGTATTAATAAACCCGGGAGCAACCGTGTTCACTGTAATATTTCTTGAACCCAGTTCTTTTGCCAGCGCCCGCGCAAAGCCACCGACACCGGCTTTAGAGGCTGAATAGTTGCTCTGCCCAGCATTACCCATAGCACCAACCACTGAACTGATATTAATAATTCTGCCCCAGCGCGCCTTGGTCATTGGACGCACACAGGCTTTAGCCAGACGGAATACAGAGGTCAAATTGGTCTCCATAACATCTATCCACTCGTCATCCTTCATGCGCATAAGGATATTGTCTTTGGTAATACCGGCATTGTTGACCAGAATAGTCGGAGCAGCAAACTGATCAGAAATAGCCTGGATAACCTCATTCACTGAATCAATGCTGGTCACATCAAGCACCATGCCTACACCAGCAATATTGTTATCTTTAAAACGCTGTGTGATCTTGGCCGCACCCGCTTCACTGGTAGCGGTACCCACAACCGTTGCACCGGCTTCACCCAGACCAGCGGCAATCGCCGCACCAATACCGCGAGTTGCACCGGTGACCAGAGCTACTTTTTCATTGAGACTCATTTGATATTCCTATAATTATTTGCTGTATGAAGGCTGTAATTTAAACTGATGTCAGCGCATTCTCGAGGCTGGCAACGTCATCGGTAGCCAGTGATGTCAGGCTGCGATCAATACGCTTGGAGAGTCCGTTGAGAACACGCCCGGGGCCACACTCAATCAATATTTCTGCGCCACGACTGGAGAGACCGTTAACACAGTCAACCCAAAGGACCGGCTTATAAATCTGTTCCAGCATCAGTGACTTGATTCGCTCTGGATCGTCCTCAGTCTTAGCGTGAACATTGTGCAGCACGGGAATTTGCGGAGCGGAAAAACTCTTTTGCTGAACCAGACCTGAAAGATTGTCAGCAGCAGGACGCATCAATGAAGTGTGGAATGGTGCGCTGACGGGCAGTTCAACCGCACGCTTGGCGCCGGCCTTTTTGCAGATATCTACAGCGCGGGCAACAGCTGCCGCATCACCGGCGATAACCACCTGACCAGGTGCATTAAAGTTTACCGCTGCAGCAATTTGATCCTGAGCAGCTTCAGCGCAGGCATCGATTACAATTTGATCGTCGATTCCCATAATTGCCGCCATAGCGCCGATACCAACAGGCACCGCCTGCTGCATAAAGGCGCCGCGAGCACGAACAATTTCCACCGCATCTGCAAACGTGACTACACCTGAACAGACCAGGGCTGACCACTCACCGAGACTGTGCCCAGCCATTGCCGCTGGCTGAGGACCGCCCTGCTGCTGCCAGAGACGCCAGATAGCCACACTTGCGGTCAACAGCAAAGGCTGGGTGCGCTCGGTGAGGTTAATATCTTCCTGCTCGCCTTCCTGAATAAGTTTCCAGGCATCGTAGCCGAGCACATCAGAGGCCTCTTTAAAGGTCTCTTCAACAAGCGGGTTTGCAGCGGCAAGCTCTGCGAGCATACCAATTTTCTGCGACCCCTGACCGGGGAAAACAAAAGCTAAATTACTATTCATAGTTCCTCTATATAATCTTCTCTACGTTTAACTGCTTGTCAATTTTCTGCTTAAGTATAGGTGACAAAACCTCGGGCAAGTTATGTTCGGCTGCATCTATGGCAACATCCAGGGCGTGAACAAAGGCCGACTCAGTTGCCCGACCATGACTTTTAACCACCACCGCATTTAAACCGAGAAAAAAAGCGCCATTATAAATAGCCGGATCAAGCTGAGCCTTGAGCTTTAGCAATGGCTTTCTCAGTAGTAGAAGTGCCAGCTTGGCCAACCAGCTATTGCCGACAGCAGCTCGGAATAGCGCTGTGACCATAGCAATTAATCCCTCGCTGGTTTTCAGCGTGACATTGCCGGTAAAGCCGTCGCAGACGACGACATCAGTGCCGCCTGCAAAAATGCCGTTGCCCTCGATATAGCCGCAGTAATTAATCAGCGGCTCATTCTCCAGTAGAGCGGCTGCATCCTGAATATAGGCATGACCTTTATTATCCTCTTCACCGACATTTAATAAGCGCACTACTGGTGCATCAGTACCATCAAGCTCAGCAGCCATCATCGAGCCCAACAGTGCAAACTGATAGAGCTGTTCGGCGGAACAATCGAGATTAGCACCCAGATCAAGCACATAGCTGCGACCGATGGAGGTCGGAATTGCCGTGCAGATTGCTGGGCGGGATATACCTGGCAGTGATTTAACATAGTAGAGCCCCAGGGCCATTATCGCGCCAGTATTGCCGGCACTGACAAAGGCATCGGCTTCGCTGTTGGCCAGCGCCTGGAGCGCCAGACCCATAGAGGAATCACGTTTGTTGCGGATAACGGCGGAGGGTTTATCGGTGTCGGTAACGCTATAGTCGCTGTGGCGAACTTCGATACGAGACAGAATGCTCCTGTCCTGACAGTTCTTTAACTGGGTCGCCAGCTCGTCTCGGTCGCCAAACAGCAGTGCGTTAACATTACTGTGGTGACTTAGAGATTCAAGCAGCGCAGATACTGTAACGCGAGGACCGTGGTCCCCGCCCATAGCATCGACGGCAATTCGGAGTGAATTT
>JABBBF010000055.1 GCA_018607545.1 SAR92 clade bacterium
CTGCCGGAATTGCCAAAGGAGATTACCGCATCTTCCATGGGAATCATCTCCGCCAGCTTATCCGCCAGTTCGATCCCCACCGAATGGGTCTTGCCACCAAACATATGACTAAAGGTCAGCTTGCTCATCTGCTCGCTAGCAGTTTGAATAATTTCCTGGTTGCCATAACCCAAAGCCGTGCACCAGAGACCGGCCATACCCTCAAGATATTTATTGCCCTGATCATCCCACACATAGCAGCCCTCACCGCGCTCGAGACTGATCTGTTCTATGGCTTTAAAATTCGTGGTTGGATAAATTAAGTGCGTCATACTCAGACCTATTCACTGTCGATGCCGCCCATACAGATATATTTCATAACCATATAGTCGTCCATACCGTACTTGGATCCCTCGCGACCGCTGCCGGATTCTTTAACCCCGCCAAAGGGTGCCATCTCATTAGAGATAACTCCCTCATTGACACCGACAATCCCATACTCAAGCTGCTCGGCAACACGCCAGACACGACCAATATCCCGAGAGTAAAAATAAGCCGCCAAACCAAACTCGGTATCATTGGCCATCTGCACAACTTGCGCTTCAGTTTCAAACTTAAATACTGGGGCTACTGGACCAAAGATCTCCTCCGAGAAAACCCGCATATCGCGGCTCACCTCAGTGAGAATAGTCGGCAAGACAAAGGCACCACCGAGATCACTGCGACCGCCACCGAGAGCAACCTGTGCGCCCTTGGCTACGGCATCATCAATAAAGTCACAGACATTGTTCGCCGCTTTCTCATCAATCAGTGGGCCAACAGTGACCCCCTCCTGAGTGCCGTTACCCAACACTAGATTGTTCGTGGCAGCAGTGAGTTTGCGGACAAATTCATCATAGATGCCAGCTTGAACAATAATCCGGTTGGAGCACACACAGGTCTGTCCGGCATTGCGATATTTTGATACCAGTGTGCCCTGCACCGCGGCATCGATATCGGCGTCATCAAAGACAATAAAGGGCGCATTGCCACCCAGCTCCATAGAGGTACGTTTTACGGTCTCAGCGCATTCCGCCATCAGCTGCTTACCCACCGGCGTGGAACCGGTAAAGGTCACTTTGCGCACCTGGGGATTGCCAGTTAACTCGGCACCAATCTCGGCGGTACGACCGGTGACTATATTCATCAGGCCCGGGGGAAAGCCAGCACGCACTCCAAGCTCCATCAGCGCCAGGGCCGACAGTGGCGTTGCATTAGCCGGTTTGCAGACCACTGCACAGCCGGCAGCAATCGCCGGAGCAATTTTTCGTGTAAGCATGGCATTGGGGAAGTTCCAGGGCGTAATACAGGCAACCACACCCACCGGCTGTTTAATAACCACAATGCGTTTGTCATTTGAGGGTTGCGGAATGGTATCCCCATAGACACGCTTCGACTCCTCAGAGAACCACTCTATGTAGTTAGCACCATAGGCCACTTCACCCCGGGCTTCGGCCAGGGGCTTGCCCTGTTCGGCAGTGAGTATTTGCGCCAGATCTTCTTGGTTCTCCATCACCAGATCAAACCAGCGGCGCAATACGGCAGCACGCTCTTTGATCGTGGACTTGGCCCACTGCTTTTGCGCCACAGCGGCAGCTTCAATCATGCGTCGGGTTTCAGCGGTGCCACATTTGGCCACTTCAGCGATAGTCTCGCCAGTGGCTGGATTGATTACCCCTAGGGTCTCACCAGTGTCGGCATCTAACCACTGGCCATTGATATGGGCCTGAGTTTTCAACAAGCTGCTGTCGTGTAATTGCAATTCCATTTCTCCTTTAGTCTCGCTTAGGCCGCAATCATCAGTACCCGATTGACAGCGGCGCACAATATAAATTTAACCCTAGATTTTCGACAATACCCTATAGTGGTACCTGCCGCCACAGCCCCGTAAGTTATAACAACTATTTCCCGTGTGCGCAGAAAAGCGGTAACCTGAGCTGGCGCAGGAGAATTAATTTATCGAGTCATTGAGAAGCTGTTATTTCAGACTATTTAACTGTTACCGACGATATAAGTGTTACCGACTATGCCAAATTCACAGCTCTACTTTTTTCGCGACGGCATCCACACCCATCTAATGGTGCCTAGCGCGGCATTGCTTCGGGCATTACCCGAACTTACTGAGCAGCTGCAGGACGCGCAATGGGCGCGCATTGGCTGGGGCGACTACCTCTATTATGGCGCAGCACAACAGTCCCTTATGCTCGGCCTGCGGGCACTGCTGTTACCCACCAGAGCGACCATCGCCGTGCTCGGCATTGCCGATCTGGATAAATATCGCAGCGCCAACGGTCGCGCTTATTCTATCGAGACCGGCCAGGGGGTTTTGGACGCAGTAGTGGCCTTTATTTCCCGGCACTTTAAAGTTGATCGACGGAATCAGTTAATTAGGGTTCGGGCCAGAGACAATGGAGAAATTTTCTTCCAGTCTCGGGGTATTTATATGTGCATCAACACCTGTAATAACTGGACATCTCGCGGCCTTAAAATAGCCGGGCTGCGCTGCCTGCCGCTATTGAATTTTTTACCCGGGCAGGTCGAGCAAGCTGTGCGTCGCAATGGCTATTTGCCGCGGCTATAGCATGTTAATGGCTGCTTTCTCTTTAAGAGTTTTTCTGTCAGCCATTGATATTCCCCAGGCTGCCCCCATTTCTAGGGATAACCAAATTTAGGAGCAAATTGTGGAACAGTATCGCGGAACAACCATTCTTTCAGTGCGCCGCAATGGCAAGGTCGTGATTGGCGGCGATGGCCAGGTAAGCCTTGGCAATACCATAATGAAAGGCAATGCACGCAAAGTTCGACGCCTCTACCAGAACAAGGTTATCGCTGGATTTGCCGGCGGTACTGCCGATGCATTCACGCTCTTTGAGCGCTTTGAAGCCAAGCTTGAGCAGCATCAGGGCAATCTCACCAAAGCGGCTGTAGAGTTAGCCAAAGACTGGCGCACCGATCGTATCCTGCGCAAGCTTGAGGCTCTACTGGCAGTTGCCGATAGCGAAGCCTCACTGATTATTACCGGTAATGGCGATGTTATTCAGCCAGAGGATGATTTGATCGCGATCGGCTCCGGTGGCCCCTTCGCGCAATCGGCAGCCCGCGCCCTGGTGGATAACACAGAGATGAGCGCCCGGGATATTGTTGAGGAGGGTCTAAAAATCGCTGGCGATATCTGTATTTACACCAATCACAATAGAACTATTGAAGAGCTGGACTCCAACGCTTAAATAGACAGAAAATCAGGAATAACTATGTCACAAATGACACCCAGAGAAATTGTTCACCAACTCAATCGTCATATTATTGGCCAGGACGATGCCAAGCGCTCGGTGGCTATCGCTCTGCGCAACCGCTGGCGCCGCGCCCAACTCGGCGACGAGATGCGCAATGAGGTCACACCAAAAAATATTCTTATGATCGGCCCCACCGGTGTGGGTAAAACCGAGATTGCACGTCGGCTGGCACGGCTTGCCAACGCCCCTTTCGTTAAAGTTGAGGCAACCAAATTTACCGAAGTCGGCTATGTCGGCAAAGATGTCGAGTCAATTATTCGCGACCTGGTGGAAACCTCGGTTAAGCAGGTGCGTGAACAGGAGATCAAAAAGGTCGAACAGCGGGCGATGGACTCTGCGGAAGACCGCGTTCTCGATGTACTGCTGCCTCCAGCGCGTGGCGCCGATGGACAGCCGGAACAGGCCTCATCGACGCGACAGGTATTTCGCAAGAAACTCCGCGAAGGTGCCTTAAATGATAAAGAGATTGAGATGGAACTCAGTCAGTCCGCTGCCGGCGTGGAAATTATGGCGCCACCGGGCATGGAAGAGATGACCTCGCAGCTACAGAATATGTTTAGCTCCATGGGCCAGGGCAAAAAAACTACCCGCAAGCTTACAGTGGCCGAGGCTCTCAAGCATCTTAAAGAAGAGGAAGCCGCGAAACTGATCAACGAAGAAGAGATTAAAACCATTGCTGTCAGCGCCGCCGAGCAAAATGGCATCGTCTTCCTCGACGAAATAGACAAGGTCTGCCGTCGCGGTGAAGCCAGCGGTGCCGATGTCTCTCGTGAAGGTGTACAGCGCGACCTGTTGCCACTAATCGAGGGCAGCACCGTCTCAACCAAATACGGCATGATTAAAACCGACCATATTTTATTTATCGCCTCCGGGGCTTTCCATCTCGCCAAACCCTCGGATCTTATTCCCGAGCTACAGGGACGACTGCCGATTCGCGTCGAGCTGCACTCGCTAAAAATCAATGATTTCGAACGTATTCTCACCGAACCCAGAGCCTCATTAACCAAGCAGTACCATGAGCTGATGGGCACCGAAGGCGTCGATATCGCCTTTACCGAGGATGGCGTTAGACGCATTGCCGAGATCGCCTTTGAAGTTAACGAAGGCACGGAAAATATTGGCGCTCGCCGCCTGCACACCATTATGGAGCGACTGCTGGAAGAGATTTCCTTTAATGCCTCTGACCTCGGTAGCGAAGAGCAAAGCATCTCCATCGATAAAGCCTTTGTCGAGGAACAGCTCGGCGAGCTGGCCGCTGACGAAGACCTGACCCGGTTTATTCTCTAATATGAATAAAACACTGGATAACAGCCTGGTGCCCAGCCGGATTGTGCTCAACATGTCAAAGGATTGCCTAACACTGGAATACACTGGTGATATTCGTCACCAGCTGCCCGCCGAATATCTGCGGGTACTCTCACCCAGCGCGGAAGTTCGCGGCCACGGCCGCGGTCAAGAGGTACTGCAATTTGGCAAGCGCAATGTCAGCATCACAGCCATTGCCAAGTCCGGTAATTATGCGCTTCAGATCAGCTTTAGTGACGGCCATGATTCCGGCATCTACAGCTGGGACTATCTCTATGATCTCGGCAGCAATTACCAGATCAAATGGGCAGCCTACCTGCAAACATTGCAAGAGGCTGGCCAGTCTCGGGATCCGGACACCCAGGTGGTCAAATTGGTTTAGCGGAGCAATCTAAGACTCGCCTCAGGCTTTTTCCTCTAGCAATACCTAAATGCACAAACTCCGGCTACAATAGGCGCCCAATATTTTATGATCGCTGCGACGTTTATCTATGTCTGAAAAGTCTAAAGAGTCTGACAACACCACCCACTTTGGCTACAAAACTGTTAACACCGAAGAAAAAGCGGAAAAAGTTGCTGAAGTATTCCACTCGGTAGCCTCCAGCTATGATCTGATGAACGATCTGATGTCCGCCGGCATCCACCGTCTGTGGAAGCGCATGACCATCGAGATGTCTGGTGTACGCCGTGGCCACAAGGTGCTGGATATCGCCGGTGGAACCGGTGATCTGGCCGCCAAGTTCTCGCGCATTGTCGGCAGCGAAGGCCAGGTGGTACTGGCGGATATCAACGACTCCATGCTTAAAGTCGGTCGCGACCGCCTGATGGATCGCGGCGTGGTCAACAATATCCAGTTCGCCCAGGCCAATGCCCAGTACCTGCCCTTTCCGGACAATACCTTTGATGTCATCACCATTGCCTTTGGTCTGCGCAATGTCACCGACAAGGCTATGGCCCTGCGCTCGATGAACCGCGTACTCAAACCCGGCGGCAAACTGCTGGTACTGGAATTCTCCAAGCCACCGAGCCAGTTACTGTCAAAAATTTATGACGGCTACTCGTTTAACATACTGCCCAAGCTCGGTCAGCTATTTGCCAAAGACAGCGACAGCTATCAGTATCTGGCGGAATCTATTCGTATGCACCCGGATCAGGAAACCCTTAAATCCATGGTCGAGGATGCCGGCTTTAGCAACTGCGATTACCACAATATGACCGGTGGTATTGTCGCCCTGCACCGCGGAGTTAAGCCCTAGTGATTTTTAATGCTATGCAGGCCTCGGCCTTTGAGGCAGCAGAGAAACTGATCAATGCCGCCCTCGAATACGACCCTGCCACCCAGCGCCAGATCGCCGAACTCGAAGGCAAACTGCTGCTGATTGAGAGCAATATGCCGCCCCTCAAAGTGGCTATTGAAGCCACCAGTGCTGGCATTATGTTACACAGCAACTGGCAGGACAGCGCTGATACCACTGTCAGCGGTTCACTGCTTGCCATGCTCAGTTTGGCGATTAATAACGATCAGCAAATCTCCTTTGCCGGCACCGGAATTAGCGTCAATGGCGACCTTGATTTTTTAATTAAAATCAATAACTTAATGCGAAATCTTGATGTAGATTGGGAAGCTGCTTTAGCCGCTGTTATCGGTGATATTCCCGCGCATATACTCGCCGATACATTGCGCAGTTCAGCCACTGTCGCTAAGGATACCAGCCGCAGAGCCAAGTCTGCCGCCGCAGAAATCGCCCAGGAAGAGCTTCGCGCAACACCCACGGCAACAGAGTACGAAGACTTTACCCATCGGGTTCGCCATCTCTCCACTGAGGTTGAGCGCGCCGCGGCACGAATCAATAAAAGCCGCCAGGCAATTGAACAGCTGGTAGCCGACACTCTAGTCGACAAACTTGCACAGAATGACAACAAGCCGGAGAGCAAATCTTGATTCGACTTCGCCGGTTATTAAAAATCACCCATATCGTTTATCGTTATCGCCTCGACAGCCTGATCGACAAAGACAAGTTGCCACTGCTCGCGCGTCTGGTATTGGCCCCAGCGGTTTTATATGGACGTCCCTCAAGTAATCGTGGTGAGCGTCTGCGCAAAGCCCTCGAGAGCCTCGGCCCAATCTTTGTAAAGTTTGGCCAGCTGCTATCCACTCGCCCCGATCTGGTGCCAGAAGATATCTGCACAGAGTTAGCGCAGCTGCAGGACAATGTACCGCCCTTTAAGTCCGCCAAGTTCCGCCAGATTGTTGAACAGGCACTGGACAGCAGTGTCGACGAGCTATTCCTCAGCTTTGAGTCTGAACCCCTAGCCTCCGCCTCGGTAGCTCAGGTCCATGCCGCCGTGCTTAAAGATGGCAGCGACGTGGTCGTTAAAGCCGTGCGCCCCAATATTGAAAAGGTCATCGGCAAAGATATTGCCCTGATGTATACCCTCGCCCGCCTGCTGGCCAGATACAGCCAGGATGGCCGTCGCCTGCGTCCTGTGGAGGTTATCGCCGACTATGAGCAGGTTATCTACGATGAACTTAACCTGCAGGCTGAAGGCGCCAATGCCTCACTGCTGCGCCATAACTTTGATGGCTCGCCACTGCTCTATGTCCCAAAGATAGACTGGGACTACTCCAATGAGAAAGTGTTGGTTATGGAGCGTATTTACGGCACACCAGTGACCAATATCGACGAGCTGAAAGCCGCCGGGGTCAACTTTAAAGCCCTGGCTGAACGGGGTGTAGAGATATTCTTTACCCAGGTGTTTGAGCACAACTTCTTCCATGCGGATATGCATCCGGGGAATATCTTTGTCAATGCCAGCAACCCTGAGAAGCCCTCCTATATCGCCATCGACTGCGCGATTATGGGCTCCCTGAGCAAAGATGATCAGTACTATATGGCGCGCAATCTGATCGCTATTTTTAAGCGCGACTACCGCCAGGTCGCCGAACTGCATATTCGCTCCGGCTGGGTACCTGAGAGTACCCCGGTCAACGAATTTACCAGCGCCATTCGCGCCGTCTGCGAGCCAATCTTTCAGCGGCCACTCAATGAAATTTCTCTCGGCCATATGCTGATCAGCCTGTTTACCACAGCGCGGCGCTTTAATATGGAAGTGCAGCCCTCTCTGGTACTACTGCAAAAAACCCTACTCAATATTGAAGGGCTGGGTCGCCAGCTCTATCCCCAGCTCGATCTGTGGACGACTGCCCAGCCATTTCTCGACAAGTGGCTAAAGGATCGTTACTCGCCAAAAAGCCTGTTCAAGCAGTTTAAACGCTATGCACCGGACTGGCTGGAACAGTTGCCGGAGATCCCACCGTTGATCTACCAGGCACTACAATCCATGCAGCAGCCCAACAAAGAATCAGTACCGGCGACTTCAGCTGCTGCGCCTCAAGCCAAACCCGCTTCTTCGCGCAAATGGTTTCACTGGATTGGTGGCGCAGCCATTGGCTCGGGTCTCTGTTTAGCCTTTCCCCAGACGGCTAATTCGCTTGCTCAGCTACCAGAAACCGGGCTTGTATTGGTTGCTGTGGGTCTGGTGATATTACTGCTGCGCTAGTATTGAGCTAGTGTTGAAGTATAACTACTGCCATAATTCGCCAATTGATTAACAGGGCATCCAATTAATGAGTTTTCTCGACGATATAGCCTGGAACAGCGATGGGCTGGTTCCAGCCATAGCTCAGGACGCAGCTACTGGAAAAGTGTTGATGGTCGCCTGGATGAATGCCGAGGCGCTGCAATTAACGGTTGATGAAAACCGCGCCGTCTACTGGTCGCGCTCGCGCAACAAACTGTGGCGCAAAGGAGAAGAGTCCGGCCATATTCAACAGATAAAAGAGCTGCGCCTCGACTGTGACAATGACGTTCTTATTATGCAGGTCGAACAGCTCGGCGGTATTGCCTGCCACACCGGTAGAGAGTCCTGTTTTTATCGCGTGCTGGAAGATGGCCAGTGGAAAACTGTAGATCCAGTTTTAAAGAATCCCAAGGAAATCTATTCATGAGTACGAGCACCGATGTTTTAAAACAACTCTGCGAAGTATTGGAAGCCCGCAAGCAGTCACCTGCGGATAAGTC
>JABBBF010000193.1 GCA_018607545.1 SAR92 clade bacterium
CATGCGTCGCGAAGGTTTTGAAATGGGCGTATCCCGTCCTGAAGTGGTACAGAAAATTGTCGACGGCAAGGTTCAAGAACCCTATGAGCAGGTTGTTATCGACGTTGAAGAACAGCACCAGGGTTCTGTTATGGAAGAGCTGGGCATGCGTAAAGCAGAGCTCACTAATATGGAACCCGATGGCAAAGGACGTGTACGTCTCGAGTTCAGCATGCCTTCTCGAGGCCTGATTGGCTTCCGCGGCACCTTTCTGACCCTGACCTCAGGCTCAGGCATTATGACCAGCATCTTTGACAAGTACGGCCCGGTTAAAGAGGGCGAGAGCCACAAGCGTCAAAATGGCGCTCTGATCAGCATGGTCAAAGGCAAGACTGCCGCCTACGCACTATTTAATATTCAGGCACGTGGGCGCCTGTTCCTCGGCCACGCTATCGATATATACGAAGGTCAGGTTGTCGGCATCCACTCCCGCGCCAACGATCTGGTTGTTAATCCAATCAAAGGCAAGCAGCTGACTAACGTTCGTGCATCGGGAACTGATGAAGCACTGACTCTGGTCCCGCCTATCAAGCACACCCTTGAGCAAGCGTTAGAATTTATCGAAGACGATGAGCTGGTAGAAGTCACACCAGAGAGCATCCGTCTGCGTAAAAAGCTGCTGACTGAGAACGAGCGCAAACGCGCACCCAAGTAAGCGCACTCCAGCAGCCATATTTTAGCGGACATACTCTGGCGGGCCAGTACGGCCCGCCAATTTCTATGCTACATTTACTACCAACGGATGGTGGGATGCATATGACTGAAACGGATAACAGTGAATCAATACCCGGCGGGTTTCTCTCCTTCTCGCTGGTCGCTCAAGAAATTATCGCAGTACTCTTCGCGTTTTATTCCTATCAACAGGGCGATATGTCCACAGCCACATTTTATCTGGCAGTGGCCGGCCTGTTGCTGGTTGGCCTGGGTATTCACAGTATTTTTGATCGCCCGCAACTGGCCCGGGCACTGCTGGCATTTCTGTTGATTGGCAGTTTCTTTTATCTGCTTGTCGCAACTTCAGATAACTCAACAGATAGTTCGACCCTGATGTGGTGCCTAACCATTATCCCCGTTCTGGTCGGAACCTTTGGCTACCGCTACAGCATTATAATCCTCAGCAGTGTATTTTCTGTCGCCGTCTGGCTGCTCTATGGCACACCGCAAATAATGACTCCGCCGGATTACACTGATGTCAGCATTGTGCGCTTTCTGTCTGCCTATATAGTGTTATCCCTGTTTGCCATAGCCATGGATATCTCCCACTCCCGCAGCCTCAACAAATACAAGGATCTATCTCTCAGAGTCGACCAAATTGCCCATCAGGACCAACTTACCCAACTCCCCAACCGCCACGATATGGAGCGACGACTGGAGAAAAAATATCAGCAGTACCGGCTGATCAACCAGCCCTTTTCCATACTGCTAGCTGATCTGGATAACTTTAAGTTTATCAACGACCGCTACGGCCACGATGTCGGCGATGATGTACTCCACGCTATAGGTATTCTACTCGGCGAGCCACTGCGCGGGGAAGATGTAGTCGCACGCTGGGGCGGCAATGAGTTTTTGATACTGCTGCCTACCGCCAACGCCGAAGCAGCGGTTAATATTGCTGAGCGGCTGCGCGCCCAGGCAGGCAAATTAACCATGGAGGCCCAGGGCGATACCCTGCGTATCTCTCTCAGCGTGGGTGTTGCATCAATTGACAAATGCACCGGCATTGATGATTTAATTTCTACGGCCGAAAACGGCCTCTACCAGGCCAAACATATGGGTCGGGATATGGTGGTAGTGGGTTAAACTGTCGGTTAAGTACTCGCCCCCACCCCTGTGTTGGTGCAGGTAAAAAATCAAATAATCTTCTATACAAAGGGTAACCATCCCCGACCTCTTCGAGTGCTTTTACTGTTTTCGCTGCAAAACCTGTTTATCCGGGCGCTAAAATCGCATAAAGTAAAACAAATAGCCCGCACCTGAAGCAGGCGTTCGCATTAGTCTTGCCGACACTGTGAATTTTAAAATGGACGACAATCTTCGCCTAATGGCGAATTTCCAATATTTTTTATCGGTTTCCATTATGAATAGATCAGTTTTTCACCGGCACACCTACAGAAAAAACACCCTGGGTAGCTTCGCTCTGTTTTTGCTTTTCAGCCTGATGGTCGGCTGTGGCGGAGGCGGTGGCGGTGGCGGATCCGACAACAGCAGCTCGAACGGCAACAGTAATAATACAGGGGGCAATACTGTTGGTGGGAATACTGATACCGGAAATACCGATAATGGTAACTCTGATGGCGGAGATACCGACTCCGGAAATACCGGTGGTGACAATTCTGGCAGTTCACTCAGGACAATATTTATCAGCGAAGCCTCTTCCTCTAACGCTGCTTTTTTAGATGAAGATGGTGATAGCCCTGATTGGTTTGAATTGCACAACAGTACATCCACAACCATTGACTTATCCGGCTGGAGTATCACCGATGACATTTTGGAACCTGCAAAATGGGTTTTTCCAACCATGTCTATCGGTCCCGGTGCCTATCTGCGAGTGTGGGCCTCAGACAAAGACAAAGACAATTCGGCCCCCGGGATATACAAGACACTGGTCAACCGCGGCGATAACTTTCGTTACCTGCTACCCCAGTCCACTCCGAATAGCGAATGGACCAGCCTGGATTTCGACGATAGCAGCTGGCAACAGGGCGCCAGTGGCTTTGGCTACAGTGATCGCGATGATGCCACGGAAGTTCCCATAGGTACTCCCTCTGTCTATACCAGAATAGTTTTCACCATTGATGATCTGGTGCTAGTCAACAACCTCATCCTAGACATCGATTTTGATGATGGTTTTATTGCCCATATCAATGGTGTTGAAGTTGCCCGATCAAATATGCTGGAAGCAGTGCCCTCCTTTGACTCCCCGGCCATATCGGATCGCGAAGCAACTATCTATCAGAATGGATCACCGCTGAGGTTTGAAATTGATGAATTTCGCGATCTACTTAATAGCGGTGATAATATTCTCAGCATTCAGGTGCACAACATTTCCACCAGCTCGTCAGATCTCAGTCTTATCCCCTATCTATCGGCACTTTATCTCGGTCCAACAACCGATGGTCAGTCGCCACCAGATATTCTCTCCCTTCAGGATTCCAGTCTGCATACCAACTTTAAACTATCTTCGATAGGTGAGTCTCTGGTTCTTTTTGATAGCGCAGGCAACCAGGTTGATCAGCTAGATGTTATGGGGCTCACCACAGACAAAAGCATTGGGCGCTCACGGCAAGATGGGAGCCTGGTCTACTATGAACCACCTTCCCCAGGTAGCGAAAATAGTGACGAGGAATTTTTTGGCATTACATCGAATGAGATTGTTTTTTCTCATAGTGGCGGCCAGTTCAATGGGCAGAGCATCAGTTTAAGTGGCGCCACCCAGGGCGAACAAATTCGCTACACCCTCGACGCCACTGTTCCCAACGCTCAATCACCGCTCTATTCTTCTGCTATTAGTATTGACCGGGATACGGTTGTACGTGCAAGGGTTTTTCAGAACGACTATATTCCTTCGCGCACTGCAAGCCGCACCTATATTACCTCTAATACTCACGACCTACCCATCGTCACATTGGTCACTGAGCCGGATGATCTCTTTGATAATAATGAGGGAATCTACGTCTACGGCCCCGAGGAAAACTATGAAGATAACCTGCCATTTTTTGGGGCGAACTTTTGGCAAGATTGGGAGCGAGATGTTCACTTTAGTTTCTACGAGCCAACAGGCGAGTTAGGTGTCGCCCTGGATGCGGGGGTCAAAATATTTGGCGCTTGGAGCCGTGCCAATGATCAGCGCTCACTGTCTATTTTTGCGCGGGGCCGCTATGGCTTCAGCAAACTGGAATACCCTTTATTTCCGTCCCTGGACTATGACAGTTTTGAATCTATTGTGCTGCGTAATGCAGGTAATGACTGGATAGAAAGCAATATGCGAGATGTTATGGCGACCAGTTTAATGGGTGGAAGTGGCCTGGAGACTCAAGCCTATCGCCCCGCTGTCGTTTATCTGAACGGAGAGTATTGGGGCTTTTACAATATTCGTGAAAAAGTAAATGAGCATTTCCTCGACGACAAAATTGATGTTGATAAAAGTGAAATAAATTTACTCGTAGCTAATGGAGAAGTAGTGGAAGGTAGCAATGACTCCTATAACGAACTCATTAACTATGTAAGGAACAATAGTCTAGCTGTTCAGGACAACTTCGACTATGTGGCCAACCAAATAGATATTGATAATTTAATTACTTATATGGTTGCGCAAATTTATTTTGATAACTGGGATTGGCCTGGTAACAATATTAAATTCTGGAACTCTCCATCAACCAAATGGCGCTGGATCCTATACGACACTGATTTCTCCTTTGGGGCTTGGAACTATGTTGCCTACAGCAAGGATACCCTGTCATTTGCACTGGAAGAAAATGGCCCCGGCTGGCCAAACCCACCCTGGTCAACTCTACTCTTTCGCAAACTTATGGAAAACAGCCAGTTTAGAAATCAGTTTATCAATCAATTTGCCGATGAGTTTAACGGCCGTTTTAAGGCCAGCAGAGTCAGGCAGCATATTGACGCCATTGCAAATCTTATGGAACCTGAAATGGAGAACCATTTTCAGCGCTGGGGTGAGGGAAAAACAGCTAATGAATGGCAATCGGCAGTCGGCGTCCTGAGGAACTTTGGTGACAACCGACTATCACCTCTGAAAGAATATATTCGCAATTACTTTGGCTTAAGCGGAATGTACCAACTCAATATTGCTATTAACAACCCCGCCGCCGGGTCAGTTGAACTGAATTCACTGCTACTCTCCAGCGCCAACTGGCAGGGAGAATATTTTGATGATGTTCCAGTCTCTCTCACTGCCGTTGCCAATGAAGGTTATGTATTTTCGCGCTGGCAAGGGGATATTAATACTGCAAATAGCAGCGTTGAGCTGAGTAGATCAAGCAATACCAGTTTAGAAGCAGTATTTATTCGCGATTAACATTCAGAAAAACATTCAGAGTAACGAAAACAATCCAGGCAATGGTCATTCACCAGCCCCATTGCCTGCATATGTGCATAGCAGATGGTCGAGCCAAAAAACTTAAAGCCGCGTTTCTTCATATCACTGGCGATCAGATCAGACAGCTCAGTAGTGGCGGGAATTTCGCTTAAGCTCGCCCAGCGATTAACAATCGGCTGGTTATCCACATAGCCCCAAAAATAAGCACTAAAGCTGCCAAACTCCTCTTGAATATCGATAAACAGGCGCGCATTGGAAATCGCACTGGTGATCTTTAAGCGATTGCGAACAATACCGGCATCGTTCATCAAGCGCTCCACATCTCTTTCAGTAAACGCCGCCACCTTCTGCACATCAAAGTCGGCAAAGGCACTGCGATAGGCCTCGCGCTTGCGCAGTATAGTTATCCACGACAGACCCGCCTGCGCACCCTCGAGCAACACAAACTCAAATAATTTTTTATCAACGCGGCAGGGCACCCCCCACTCATTGTCGTGATACTGCTGGTACAGTGGATCATCACCACACCAAGCGCAGCGCTTTATATGAGTACAACGCTTTATCTCTGTCATTTGCCTTTCCTCAACTTGTGGCCTAGGGTATATCTACAAATAAAGGTATATCTACAAATAAGGGTATATCCTTAACAGTACCAAGAATTTTCTATTGGCAAGTTATAGCTTAAATAAACAGACCCTCAGGGTAATTCTATCGCAATGTTTAAACAGTTCCCGGCCATCCGACCTTACAGCAAACAGTTTATTGCCGTCACAGCACCACACAAACTCTATGTCGAAGAATCGGGAAATCCCGATGGCATTCCAGTACTGTTTATACATGGCGGACCCGGCGGCGGCACCGCAACCAGTGACCGCTGTTTTTTCGATCCGGAAAAATACCGCATTATCCTATTTGATCAGCGCGGCTCAGGACTATCCACACCCCACGCCCGACTGGAAGACAACAATACCGCCGCACTGATCGACGATATAGAGACTATTCGCCAAACCCTGGATATTGAGCGCTGGGTAATTTTTGGCGGCTCCTGGGGTTCCACCCTCGGACTGCTCTATGCACAGAGCTATCCAGAGCTAGTGATGGGGCTAATTCTGCGCGGTATCTTTTTATGTCGCGATGAAGATATCAACTGGTTCTACCAGGACGGTGCCGGACGTATCTTCCCCGACTACTGGAAACAGTACAGCCAGCTAATACCAGAGGCCGAGCGCGGCGACATGCTCGGGGCCTATTACAAACGCCTGACCGGCGACAATGAACTGGAACGGATGGCCGCCGCAAAAGCCTGGTCAATCTGGGAAGGGCGCTGTGCCACCTTGCACAGCAACCCCGATGTTGTCGATCGTTTTGCCAACCCCCACATGGCTATGGCCATGGCGCGAATCGAAGCCCATTACTTTATCCACAAAGCATTTTTAGAGCCCGATCAAATTATTAACAACGCCGATAAACTAAAAGATATTCCCGGCACCATAGTTCACGGTCGCTACGATATGGTCTGTCCGGTCAACCAGGCTTTTGCACTCAGTGCCGCATGGCCCTCGGCAAAACTGGAAATTATTGCCAATGCAGGGCACTCTTCCAGTGAGCGAGGCACTACCGACGCATTAGTGCGTGCAACCAATAACCTCGCCTACCAGCTTGAACTCGATAATGTGGACTAACTAAACCCTAACAGGGCCAGCGACAGAAAAACTATGATCGGATTAATTCAACGGGTAAGCCATGCCAGCGTCAGTGTGGACAACGCTGTCTGTGGTGAAATCAATCAGGGGATTATGCTGTTGCTGGGAATACAGCGCGATGACGACCAGACCCATGCCGACCGGCTCCTGGAGAAAATACTTAACTACCGGATTTTTGCCGACAGCCAGGGAAAGATGAATTTATCCCTGCGTGATATCAATGGCGGCCTGTTAATCGTATCCCAGTTCACACTGGCCGCAGATACCAAGAAAGGCCTGCGCCCCAGCTTCACCTCTGCGGCCGCCCCGCAAGATGCCGAAGCCCTCTACAACCACTTTACGGCGCGAGCGAAAACCATTCACCAGGATACCCAGTGCGGCATCTTTGCCGCCGATATGCAAGTCTCCCTGCGCAATGATGGGCCGGTTACTTTTTCTCTTCAAAGCTAAAATTGCAGACCTAAAATTACAGAGCTAGGAATACAGAGCTAAAAGAACTAAAAAGCATCACTGCAACGCAGCTACAAGACGCTGATGAAACCCCTCAAAACCACCATTGCTCATAATCACAATATGTGACTTCTCTGTCCCATCCAGCTGTGCAACTGTACTCGCCAACAACTGCTCAATATTATCGCAGACAGCCGCAGGAATTCCGCAGCCCCGGGCAACTGACTCAATATCCCAATTCACCGCAGCACTCTTATACCAGAGCGCCTGATCAGCCTTATCCACAGCGCCAGTTAAAACACCCTCATGCAAACCCATCTTCATGGTCGCCGAACGAGGCTCCACAATGGCGATAATTTTTTCGCCACCCACCTTAGCTCGCAGCCCCTCAAGCGTGGTTTTAATCGCCGTTGGATGATGGGCAAAGTCATCGTAAACAGTCACCCCGCCATCCTCGTGGATAACTTCCATACGCCGCTTAACCCCAACAAACTCACTGAGCGCCGCGCAGGCAGTTTCCAGGCTAATGCCAACGGTGCTAGCTGCCGCTATAGCAGCAACCCCATTCAACACATTGTGGAGACCCGTGTGCTGCCAGTTAACCTCAGCAACATTATTACCGCCATCGCTGATCTCAAAGCTTGAGCCATCGCTCTGCAACAGACGGTAACGCCACTGGGCAGTACTCTCCTCGGACGACTGTTCGGCAAGCGTTTGTATCTGACTCCAGCAACCCTGATCGATCACCTGCTGAATGCTCTCAACACCCGCCGGATAAATCACCGAACCCGTACTCGGAATAGTCCGCACCAGATGATGAAACTGCTTCTGGATAGCCACCAGGTTTTCAAAGATATCAGCGTGATCAAATTCGAGATTATTTATCACCAACGTATTGCTGTGGTAGTGAACAAACTTGGAACGCTTATCAAAAAAGGCGCTGTCGTACTCATCCGCCTCCACCACAAAATAGCCGCTACCCTCAGTATTATCACCAAGCCGCGCCGACAGGCCAAAGTCACTGGGCACACCGCCAATTAAAAATCCCGGATTTAATCCTCCAAAATCGAGAATTTTCGCCAGCATACTGCTGGTGGTGGTTTTGCCATGAGTGCCGGATACCGACAACACATGCTGATCGCGAAGCAGGTTTTCCCCCAGCCACTGTGGCCCCGAGGTATAGGCAAGGCCATTGTCGAGCATATACTCAACACAGGGATTGCCCCGCGACATAGCATTGCCAACAATAATCAGATCCGGCGCTGGCTGCAGCTGCTGCGGATCAAAACCCTCGATCAGATTAATCCCCGCCAGCTCCAATTGCGTACTCATAGGTGGATAGACATTGGCATCACAGCCCGAGACCTGGTGACCGAGCTGTTTAGCAAGCTGTGCTAGACTGCCCATAAAGGTGCCGCAGATAC
>JABBBF010000146.1 GCA_018607545.1 SAR92 clade bacterium
CGATCAGGCGCTGCTGAGGGTTTTCTGGGTGGATTGAAAAATATTCGCTCAAGGATGGACTCTCCAAAGATAAGCTTATAGCGCCATCTAAGAATAGCGCCATCTAAAAACAGTGCTATCTAAAATGAAATATTACTACGGGTAATTTTTGCCGGCATTATCCCATACAGCAATACAAATAAGTTGATTTAGATTGCTTTTTCTGTGGATAAAAACTTCTTGGCAAATAACTTGGAGGTCAAGGGCTTGCTGAACAGGTAGCCCTGGTAACTATCACAGCCTAATTCTTCGAGTATCTGGCGCTGCTCTTCGGTTTCCACACCCTCGGCAACGGTCTTCATCTTGAGGCTTTTAGCGAGCCCGATAATACCTGCAACTATGGCTCTGTCACTGGGGTCTGACTCAATATCAGAGATAAATGAACGATCGATTTTTAATACATCTACCGGCAGGCGCTTGAGATAGTTAAGCGAGGAATAGCCACTGCCAAAGTCATCTACAGCAATGGTGATGCCCATCCGCTTGATCTTGTTAATTTCTGTAATCATTAACTCCGGGTGATCCATCAAAGTGCTCTCGGTAATTTCTAATTCGAGAACTTTTTTCGGCAAGCTATTGCGCTGCACTAGGTCGTGCAATTTACTGTGTAACTCTTCGGCCATCACATCCTTGACCGACAGATTGACTGCAAGGGTCAGTTGATGGCCCTTCTGGATCCAGCGCTTTAACTGCACGGCGGCATTTTCCAGCACCCAGTCGCTGAGCTGATTGATCAAACCGCTCTCCTCGGCAAGGGGAATAAATACCTCAGGCGACACCAGGCCTTTCACCGGGTGCTGCCAGCGTACAAGTGCTTCGGCGCCAATTAGCTCGCCGGTCTTTAAGTTGACCTGTGGTTGATAGTGTAAAACCAGCTCATTCTCATCAATGGCTTTGCGCAGTTCCTGTTCCATTTTCAGACGCTTGGCAATCTCCGCCTCCATGCCCTGCTCGTAAAAACAGAAATTATTGCGTTTCTCTTTGGCGCAGAACATCGCCGAATCCGCGTGCTTGATCAGGGCGCTGACATCTTCGCCATCGTCGGGGAAAATTGATATGCCAATACTGGCAGTAACAAACATCTTCTGCTGCATAAACACAAAGGGTTGACCCACTGATCTGCAGATTTTTTCGGCGACACTGGAGGCACCGTCGGGACTCTCTATATTTTCCAGCACAATGGTAAATTCATCACCCCCAAGGCGGGCAATAAAGTCAGTCTCGCGCACACAGTGACGGATTCGATCGGCAACTGCTTTCAATAAAAGATCGCCAGCATCATGACCCATGGTGTCATTGATCATTTTAAAGCGATCCAGGTCGAGAAACAGAATGGCGAAGCGCTGATTTTCTATGGCTGCACGGTTAACAATAATGCGTATCTGCTGTTTTAACTGGGCGCGGTTGGGAAGCCCTGTCAGAGGATCGTGGTAGGCGAGCTTCTTAACATCTTTCTCCGCCTTATTGGCCTTAATCAGGCGTGCCACGCGCTGCTTCATTACTGAGAAGTTAATCGGTTTGGCAATATAATCTGTGGCGCCACTGGAGAAAGCCCTGACAATTGAATCTTCGTCTTCAAGAGCAGTCACCATCAACACAGGTATATCTGCACCCTGCGATGTATCCCGAATCATCTGGCAGGCATCAAAACCATCCAGCTCTGGCATAACCGCATCCATTAGCACCAGATCCGGCATTCGCCGTTTGCAGATATTCAGTGCATGCATGCCATTGCTAGCCTCTTCCACTTCGTAGTTTTCTTTAAGAAAGGCATCGACTAATGCCATGCGCATGGTGCGATCGTCATCGACCACCAGAATTCGACTGTGATGATCATTTTTAAAGGGGACTTTGACGGTCTGATTGACCGGTGATATCTCCTGCTTTAGATCATCTTTTAAAATATCAAAGGCGGCAGACATTCTACTGACATGGTCCAGCACGTGGCTGAGGTCATCCCGAGCGGCGCGGTCCTCGAGAACTTTGCTCAACCCAACCAGTTCATAAGCACCAAAATTAGCGGCGCTGCCCTTGATGGTATGGGCCATTTCGCGAACATGGCGGGCATTTTTTTCAATGGCAGCAGTTCTTAACTTTTCGAGATAGACCGGGGTATCTTCGACAAAGGCTGAGACCATAGAGGATACAACTTCACCCACCGCCTCGCGCAGCGCTGCAATCACTTTTACGTCATAACTCAGGGATCTGTAGGCGCTTTCAGGCTGCTTTATCATAGCGGGGCTGGACGACTGGTGCTGCTGCGCCGGCTTAAATTCACAGGACACCCAGCGCTCCAACTTCTCGCTCAAGCCGCCCAGACTTAGGGGCTTGGGTAAAAAGTCATTCATCCCCACATCCTTACAGTGCTCTTCTTCAGCTTCGCTGTTATTTGCTGTCATCGCAATAATAGGCAGAGTTCCCGCTTTATCGCCCTCGAGGTCGCGTATTTTTTCCGTCGCATCATAGCCGTTCATCACTGGCATATTGCAATCCATCAATATCAGATCGTAGTGTTCGCGACTCACTCGCTCCAGAGCTTTCTGGCCATTTTCGGCAATGCTGACCTGACAATTAAGCTTTTCCAGCATGGCCATAGCGACCTGTTGATTGGCTCGATTGTCGTCGACAACCAATACCCTGCAACCATTGCCCTGCGGTTCTTCTACCAGTTGGTATTCCTCGGATTCGCTGAGGTGTTCGGTAACAAAATATTTAACCAGCAGATCGGAAAAGGAGTTGGAGCGCAACGGCTTATTGAGGCGCGGCAGAGAGAGTTCGCGAACCTGCGGATCAAGCGCCCAGGGGTTGCTCAGCATCACCGCCAAACGCTGGCTAAAATTTTCTTCCTGTTTAACAAAGCCAATAAAATCACTGACCTTAATATCACTGATATCCTCATCGACAAACAAAATATCGAAACGCTCCGCAGCGCTGCTATCGCGAATAAGCTGCAGGGCCTCAGATCCGCAGCTGGAAAATCTAACGCTCAGGCCCAGGGCTCTGAGCTTTTGATCGGCAACTGAATTGAGTATTTCACTGTCACTGACAAACAGCGCATTGATGCCGTCCAGCTCCGCGTAAATCGGAGGCTCTTCTGGGGCCTGACGGGTTTTTATGGGCAGGGTAAAACCAAACTCACTACCGACACCAACCTCACTTGAGACAAAAATATCACCGCCCATCATCTCAACAATCTGGGCGCTTATGGCCAGGCCCAGGCCCGTACCCTGATATTCTTTGGTATTAGAGGAATCAACCTGGGTAAAGGCATCAAAGACCCGCGGCTGATCTTCCCGAGAAACGCCTATACCTGTATCTTTAACCACAAATTTAAGCTGAGTCAGGCCCTCGGCTTCCTCTAAATTGGTGATATCGCGATCGACGCTGACATGAATAGAGACCTCTCCACTCTCGGTAAACTTAACCCCATTGCCAGCCAGGTTGATCAGTACCTGACGAATCCTAACGCTGTCTGAATGCAGCGCCTGAGGCACATCTTCATCGACTATATAGCCAATCTCTATATGCTTTTTGAGTGCTGTGCTGGACAGCAGGCCAACAATGTCGTCGAGGCTCTCGTTGAGCAGGTAGTCGTGATTGTTAATACTGATCTTTCCGGCATCGCCTTCAGAGAAATCCAGTATCTCGTCGATAAGGCTGAGTAAACTCTCGCCGGATGACTTGGCTGTCTCCACATACTCTCTCTGTTTGTAGCTCAGCCCCATCGTCAGCAGCAAGTCGAGCATACCTAAAACAGCATTCATCGGTGTGCGCAACTCGTGGGTTACATTAGCGGCAAATTCACCCTTAACTCGCGCAGATTCCAGCGCCGAATTCATCACCAGTTCCAAAGCGCTCTGACGATCTTCGAGCACCTGCATCATGCTATTAAAAGAATCCTGTATCTCGGTAATATCGACCGGGCCATTTACCCGAGCTCTGATCTTTTTCTTTTTACCGTCTTGAGCCCTCTTCATCACCGCTGACAAACGCTCGATAGGCTGGGTAAGGCGACGGGAAAAATACAGTAGAACAAAGAGTAGAATCATCGCCCCGGCAAAAGAAACCAAGAGGTTATTTTTCAAGGTACTCTGCTGCATCAGTCGCAAGGTATCTTTGCCGACAATAACCGTAATATAGCCGAGTAACATCTCCTCATCAGATGTGTTCTGGGCACCCAGACCAATGCCGTCATTGCTAAAAAATACCGGCGATCTAAACTTCCAAAGGTTTTCGTTCTCCTCAACCAGACTTAATTCGTCGGAGCTGACAGGCCGAGCCTCCGAGGAATCTGCAATCGATGGCTCAAGAGATGTAACACCTATATCAAACAGCAAATCTGATTTTTCTGTTTCAATGATAATTCCCTTAACCCCGGGAAAATTAATTGCACTCTTACCTATATCCTCAGCACTTTCAGCACTCTGGTAGAGCAGTGCCACTTCACTTTGGCGGGCCAGTGACTCGGTTACCTGCATCCCCTGAAGAACCTGATGCCCTTCAATAATGCCACTGGATATCTTGCTGACGACCATCGAGGTGATAGAGGCCAGCAACAGGATGCCGACCACGAAAACCAGTGTCAGCTGAGTTTTAAATCTAAGCCTGTCGAACCAGCCTTTTTTAGGGTTTCTTTTCATTGTTAGCGCGCCGGAAGTGTCAAATCAATATGGGTGCGCATCTCATCGGTAAGATCAATACCCAGGTGGTTGCTGGTGCGCTCATTCACAGTAACGAACACATCCTCCAACGCCTGCATCTGGCGTTGCGGAGAATTACCCTGGACTATATCCTGAGCCAGGCGGCCGAGACTTAAACCCATTTTGTAATTGTTTGGATATATCGAAAAAAGCGCACCGCGTTTCACATGGACGGGATTTGAAGAGAAAACTACAAAGTGCTTTTCCCATGATTCATGAAGCAGAATGGCTAACATAGCATTGTTCATAAAGGAGCCTTTGGGCAGGATCCACACCGCATCCTCTTTATCCAGTGTCTGCATAAGATCCCGATAGACCTTGGCGGCAACCCTGATATCCTCAGCCTGATAAATTGATAGCTGAATACCTTGCTGTGACAGCGCCTCTGTTGCCCGATCAAAATCCAGCAGGTTGTTTTCAGCATTGGTCACTATATGGACAGTCTTTATTCCGGGCACCAGAACCGGCAGCTTATTGGCGATAACCGCGGCGTCGGGAATAAGCGTAATACCAAATACATCAGTGTATTCAGTGCTTACTGCGCCAACAATTAAATCTCTATCGGCATTGTGTTCGGTGACCTGCCGTGCCAGTCGGTTGCCGAGAACTAACACCGGAGAACTCTGGTCCAGAACATGCACAAAGTCGACTGGCGATTGATTTTCAGCCATAGAGACGCGCCTGACTTTCTGCTGATAGCCCTCCTCTGCTCCTCGAACTACCTCTTCAAAAACTCTGGCGAAGGGTTCGCGCACCTCTGGGTAAATAATCACCAGATCAACGGCGCTCTTGGCAACAGTAACAGCACCAGCTTGGCACAGAAATCCCATGGAGATCAGACCGACTAAAGTCAGCCAAAATACAGACACCATCTGTTTGATTTTTATAGCACTACTCCCTGTACTGCTGTAAAAAAGTCAGCCAGTCATCTAGACCAAAGCTGACATTGAACCCCTCACTTTCACCCTGAGTCTAACCGGCGTTTAAAAGCTATAGCGGATTTCACCCAATACTGTTCTACCTGATAAGGGTAGATCATTGGGTATAAAAGGCACTGGGGCAGAGTTGGGGCTCGGCTCTCGAGCGTCCTCATCAAAAGCATTATTAATCGTAAACCCTAGCTCAAACGACTTAGTTAATACCTTTCGAACTGATACGTCGACAATAAGATAATCATCAACCTGTGGACGTGAATCTCCTATCATGCGATTCCGATCCATCACCCAGTTAGCCTGCATATTCACTCGCCAATCACTGGGCAATGTCCAGTCGCCACGCAGATAAAACTGCTTTTCCGGTGATTTGGAAGCTGCTACATCAAGGGTTTCATCAGTAGATTTCTGAATGGAAAAGTTACTGCTGATAGTTAAATCATCTGTCGCTGACCAATTGACCTCAAACTCCATACCGTAACCAGTCTGCTCGCCGGCATTTTGCGCCGTTCGAGTACTGCCACTCATATCCGGTATAAACTGAATAATATCTGTCCAGTCATAGTAGAAAAAATTGGTATTCAAGGTTAATTCATAGTTCGGACGATAATCGAATGCAATCTCATAACTCTTAATCTCTTCCGGCTTAAGATCGATATTACCCAGAATCAATGGATTGTTAATTGCTCTTGTCTGGGCAAAAGATGGCGCACGAAATGCCTCGCCGTAGAGGAACTTGGTGGTTAACTTATAGCTGGTCGACCAGACCAGCGCGATACGCGGGTTGGTGGTAGAACCAAAATCGGAATATTTATCGAAACGAAGACCTGCGGTCAGCTCCCAGTCATTGTCAATCAACCAGACATCCTGAACGTACAGATAGTGATTGTCCCGCTCGTCTTCAGTCAAAAATACCAGCGGTGTGTCAGAGACATCCACTAGCGGATCACCGGGCAAAATCGGCAACAATGTGTCCGGGTGGATACCAAAGTTTTTCTCTTCGGTAACCTTGTCGATCTGGCCATGGTAATAGCCGCTGCCCATACTCAGATTGTGGTGCTCTATACCTTTGTAGTTGAGACGCAGGCTAGCGCGAAAATGATTTTCAAAAATTTCCGGATTGCCTATTACGCCGTCAGGGAAAGGCGGAAATATCGGCGCGCCAAGTGAATCGAAAAATGGACCTCTGGAACCCGGGGGATAGAGAATAAAGTTGCCTTCAACTTCCTGGGAGGTATCCAGATAACTGGCCTGAAACTCAAGGGAGGTGTTTTTAGAAAGTTCGGCTTCTGTATAGGTGAAATCAAAATTTAAACGCTGGCTGGCAAATTTATTTTTTCTATTGAGTGTTTCAGCTACACCGGCACCATCGCCAATACCTTTACGAATTTGACTGCCCAACCTAAAGCGCATCTTTTTGTACAGGGCTTCAAGTCTGATATCGATATTTTGCTGGGAGCGATTAACCGATCCCGGCGCATTTGATACTGAGGTTCCCGAGAGAAAATCCAGCAGGCTCTGAGCATCACTCTCAATCTGCTCATCAGTACCATCGGTTTCACCCAATTCAATAATCGCCGAATAGGCCATCTCGCCCGCTTCACCCTCTGCAGCAACCCAAGCTCCTCTCGTACCAAAGTTACCTATAGTTGCACCGGCAGAATTTTTCTCCAACTCTTCCGGCCCTTTGGTAACTATATTAATAACACCGGCAAAGGCATCGGCACCATAGAGCGCAGAACCCGGCCCACGAATTACCTCTATCCTTTCAATTGCCTCAACTGGCATACCGGTCCAGATTAAATTTCGGTCTCCCTGAAATAAATTAGTCAGTGGGATGCCATTTATTAGCATTAGTACTTGAGGATTAAAGTCAGCATTAACACCACGAAAGATGTACATAGAGTTATAAAGGGGACTGTGAGTAATATGAAGGCCCGGAACGCTCTCAAGAACCTGATCAATATCTCTGACACCCATAGCCTGAATCTGCTGGGCCGTAATTACCGAGGCGACTGCCGGAGCTTTGGCAATGGGCTGAACACTACCTGTGGCAATAGAGACAAAGTCTTCATCACCATAGAATCCAGCAAAATCAACATCCGAATCTAAACTATCCTGACCCAAGCTATTAATTGAAATTAGCCCTGCTACTAAAAATACTCCATATAGTTTACACATGCTCTACACCTCCCAGTGTCTGACCTCTTCGACGCCTGTATAACTGAGTCGAGAGGTTCGCAAGGGGAAAAATCCTCCCTCCTGCTGATTACTTGCATCGATAAAACAGGGCATAGCGCCAGCGGTAAAAGACAGGGTAGCCAGGTTATACAATTCAACTGGATCTATACCTTCGTCAGCCAACAATGCTGCACAAACTGCCGCTATATTGATCTTGTATTTAAGTCTGGTACTGCTTAAATACTCATCTACCTCAAAGGCCAATTTGACATACTTGCCATTGCCACAGCCAATTGAACGAGCAAATTCCATCATTGGCTTTACGCGTTCATCCGCATCTGCAATAGGCCGTCCATAACCGTACACACTGCGGAACTGCTTTAGCTCTGCCTTCACTATCTGCTCTAAACACTCACCCTGTTCTAGTCGCTGATCTGCACGAATTAGGAAATCTGAAGCACCTTTAATTGGCTTTAACCCGTATACCGTCGCCTCTGTTACTGCCAGCGATCCAGCTGCGGCCAAAACTCCAGTTGAGCGAGCAGTTCCTGCCAGTGCAGAGATCCGGTTATTCCAGATGCGCGGGTCGGGAAAGCTGGTACAGATCACCCAAATAGCTTCTATTAAGCGCGCTATCCTAGGCGATTCTTTGCCGGTTGCCGCATATAACAGATATTCCATCCATGGTTTTTCATTCAACTCGGCAAAAACATCCTTGCCGCGCAAAACAACTTCCCCCTCAAGAGACCAACCGCCCATTGAGGTTTGCCAATTATCCTCAAACTTCTCTAACTTACTGTGAACCGACATAC
>JABBBF010000109.1 GCA_018607545.1 SAR92 clade bacterium
TATAGGCGCGCAATTTCTCCTCGGTAATATCACCGGACACTTCAATTTTGGTATCCCCCAAATCGATCGACGACAGCGCTTCAATATCTGCCGGCGAAAAATTATCCAGCATTACAATATCCGCACTGGCGGCTAATGCCTGATGCAGTTCATCGAGGCTTTCCACTTCCACTTCAACCGGTTTTTCCGATGAAATCTCACGGGCTTTTTCTATCGCCTGGCGAATACCCCCGCAGGCGGCAATATGATTTTCCTTGATTAAAAAGGCATCGTATAAGCCGATACGATGATTTTGGCAGCCGCCAACCGCAGTGGCGTATTTCTGTGCCAGGCGCAGGCCGGGGATGGTTTTTCGGGTATCGAGAATTTTAATCTGGCTGTTGGGGGCAAGGCCTGCATAATGCCTTGCGACGGTGGCCGTGCCAGAGAGGGTCTGCAAAAAATTGAGTGCCGCGCGCTCGCCGGTCAGCAGGATCCGCGCGTTGCCAGTCAGAGTAAAAAGCTTTTGATCGGCTTCGACACTGTCGCCTTCATTGAGATGCCATTCAATCGCTGTATTTTTATCGAGCTGGTTAAAAACCTCGTCAACCCATGGTCGACCGCAGATGACTGCAGCTTCTCTTGAGATAACCACGGCGCTGGCTTGCTGATCTTGTGGGATTAATTGCGCGGTGATATCGCCGCTGCCTATATCTTCTTGCAGCGCTCGTGCTACGCAGGAGGGAATATCATTGAGGGTTTCGGTTGATAGGTAATCGGCGCTCATCGGGTTCTCGTTGAATCTGTTTGTAGGTCAGTGATCTGTGCTTGGGCGAAATTATAGCAGTAATGATTGCCCAGTTATTTTCTCTGCGGGTCTTTTTAATATTGGATTTCTCGGGCTGTTCTGTTTCAATACAGGTCAGACATCTATACGTTCACAGGACTAGCGTGAATTACTACTAGTTTGTCTCGCCAAGGGGTTGGCAAGCACGATGAGCAAGGGATTAGTTAACGGAAATAAACAGCTCGTACAGTCGTTGGGGCAGCTCTGCCAGCAACATATTTCTGATGCCTTTAAAAAATTCAATGAACTCTGTTCTTCCAATCTTGTGGGCATGGCTGCGCGCGCCGAGAGCAATCGTCTGCAAACACTTTATATGGATTCCCAGCGGCTGCTGAGAAAGCGCCGCGCTGCGATTGAATCTGCGACCATAGCTGTTGTGATGGATCATTTTGCCGCACTAGAAATATCTGTATCCAGTGCCCAAGCTAAGGAATCTGAAGCGCCTGCTGAATCACGACTGCCTGATCCTAAATTCGCTGATTCCAATAATCTTAAGTTGCTCGGACATGAAGATCTTGAAGTTATGATTGCACTGGATAACTGTTCCAGTCGTGTCCGCGAAGAGTTGCGCGGAGCCCTTCACCAGTTGGAGGGGCGATTAAAGTCACTGCTGGATAATAGTGCACCAATTAAAACCCTGCCAATGTCACCAGATGCAATTTTGGAGGCATTTGTCGCTGCAATTGATAGGGATATGATTGCCGTGGAAGTGCAGTTGGAATTGATTCGGATGTTTGATTTAAGCTGCTTTGATAAGAGCTATGGGGAGATGCTTGGGGTAGCTAACCAGTTGCTTGAAGACGCTGGATATTCTCCTGTCGTCGATACGGTTGAATCCGAATCTGAATCTGAATCCGAATCCGAACCCGAACCAGCTGAGAAAGATCTGGAGGGCGCGCCTTGTGAAAAATCAGACCAGCAGAAAAGCACAGATCAGGATAAAGTCGCTGTTGAAATAGATCAGGTTAGTGAGGCCGTTGCTAACTATGCTGATGCTGGCGAAGAAAGCCAGACCTCTGCCCTTGGCAATACCCGGGTTCAAACCGAGCTGTTAGCCAAGATTACCTCTATGCTGGAGCATGCAGAACGGCAATCTGCCGAGTTATCCGAGGCTGAGCCTGCCGCCAAGACAGGCACCTCTTCTACAAACTTATCTTCAGGTTTGGCTTCTACAGATACAGCATCAGTCGATAGCGGGAATCCAAATAAAGGCCATTCCCAACAGCAGTCCGGGCAGGGTAAGCATTCCAAGCCCTGTATGGATAAGCCGCAACTGATCGCTGAAATCAATAAACATATGAGTGACCTGATCGCTAACCGTACCGAGCTGTTGAGTAATGGGCAGATTACCCGCGAATTGGCGGCGACAATAAAACAGTTGGAGGCAGGGGAAAACGGCACTCGCCTGCATCGCAATGACCTGAGTTTGTTTCAGGTGGTGGAGAATATTTTTTCCAGCTTTGGCCAGTCGATGGTGGTGGCGCCAGAGGTGCAGCAGGTCATTAATCGCTGTGAGCTGCCAATGTTAAAAATGGCCATTAAAAAGCCACTGATTCTCGAGCAGGAGAACCATCCTATTCGACGTCTATTTAATGAAATGGCCAAATACGCTATTGGTCTGGAGCAGGGTGACTGTGAGGATAACCAGATTTACCAGCAGATGTTAAGGCTTTCAGAGTCTATGATCGGCGAGTCATTTGATGAACAGAAACTACCGGCTATGCTCTCCGAGTTTATGGCGATTATCGATCGCGATAAGCGGGTAACCTCTGCAGCGGAGGTGCGCGAGTTGGAGCAGATTGCCGCTCGGGAAAAAGTCAATTGGGCGCGCACCCGGGTTGAGGAGGAAATTACCCGGCGCATAGTCGGCAAAAAACTCTCCGAGACGGTAATCGATTTTATTCAGCGCAGCTGGTGCATGGTGATGCATATGGCCCACCTGCGTTCTGGAGAGGCGGGCAGTGACTGGCTGGTGGCGATCAAGATACTGGAAAACCTGGTTCATCTGGCACGGCGCAAGGCAACCGAGGCTGATAGTCAATATCGCCGTGAATTAGTTGCCCATATCGATGCCCGACTCGGGCATATCTCTGTCGATGTGGCACAGCGTGCACTACAGGTTAAGCAGCTGAGTCAGGTGTTGGGCATTGCCGAGCCGCCGACGGTGCAGTCAGCGGTGGTAACTGAGATTACTCCTGCGGCTAATAAAAGAAAAGCGAAAAAACGGGCTAAATACTCATTTGAAAGCACGGCTGAAAAAACGGCCGGGGTAGAGGGCGATAAGTTATCCGAGCAGGTTATGGTAGAGGAGATAAAACGTATTTTGGTGTCGGCGGTAAAAGCCGAGTTGCCAGGTAAAAATATTTCTCAAGCGGTACGCGATGCCGAGAGTCTGGACAGCAGTGCCCAGCGAATTTTAATGGCGCTGCAAAAGGGTTGCTGGATTGAATTGGGCAGTGATATAAAGGCCCATAAACGCGGCAAGCTCGCCGGCATTATTGGACCATCGTGGAAGTATGTATTTGTCGATAATAAAGGTAAGCTTATTGCCGAGCGTGACAGGGCGCGTTTAGCGTTGGAATTAATGGACGGCAAGGTTACCGTACTGGATAATTCCCACCTGTTCGATAAAGCCATCAAGCAGGCGATTACTCAAATCAAGGGGTTGCCTGTTGCGAGTTAGCAGATTGCCTAATGCAGATAAAAAACGGCTGGTTGAGGCCAGCCTCTGAAGTTCCATCCCCAAACATTGATAGTCGGCCAGATGTGGCTGATATCAGCCTGTTGGTTATTCACAATATCAGCTTGCCGCCCAATCAGTTTGGCGGTGGCTATATTGAGCAGTTTTTTACCAACTGTCTGGATCCCAATGCCGACGCGTATTTTGCCCAGATTTGCGACCTAAAAGTCTCCTCTCATCTGTTGATTGACCGTCTGGGGAATATTACCCAGTTTGCCCCTTTTACAGCTCGTGCATGGCATGCTGGGGTCTCGCAATTCGAGCGTCGCGAAAACTGCAATGACTACTCCATAGGCATTGAAATGGAGGGCGCCGATAATATTGCTTACACTGATCGTCAGTACCAGGTGCTGGCATCGGTTACCAATGTGATCTGCGCGGCGTATCCGCGGATTACCGTAGAGAGAATTGTCGGCCACAACCATATAGCCCCAGGGCGAAAAACCGATCCCGGTGAAGCGTTTAACTGGGATCGTTACAAACAGATGTTGGATTTACCCTAAAAATTATAGAGGTGTGCAGTGCATTTTTTAATTGTTCTAGTGGCGATCATAGCGCTTGAAAGCTATGGCCAGTTGGCGTTTATCCAGCGTGATGCATGGGTGCAAAAGTGGCACAGTAAATTATCTGAGCTGTCGATGCTGAGGGGTTCTGCTGTTCTCCGGCTGGTGGTATTTGTCCTGCTTCCAGTGGCGGCTCTCTATTTTATTATTCTCCAGCTGAGCAGCAGCGGGTACGGATTGCTGGTTTTTGTGCTGGAATTGGCGGTGTTGCTCTACAGCTTTGGTCGCGGTGATATCAGTGCGCAAATTGATTTGCTGAAGTCAGATATTGGACGCAATGATCTGCAGGCGGCCTATCACGATGCGGCGGTGTTCAATATTGCCCATCGCAGCAGCAGTGCGGAAAGCTCCGATGATCTCTATCAGGAGTTGATCGCGGCATTGCCCTACAGAATTTTTGAGCGCAGATTTGCTGCGGTTTTCTGGTTTTTCCTTCTCGGTGCGCCGGTGGCACTGGCCTACCGTCTGCTGGCACTGCACGGCGATATGGCTCTTGGTGAGAAGCTGTTTGATGGCCAGGACGATGACAGTCAGCCCGATGCAGAGGACGCAGCTGCCGTCGAAGTTCAATCAGACTGCAGTCAAAAAGCCAATACGGCACTCTGGCTGTTAGAGTGGATTCCAGTCCGCTTTTTGGCGCTAACTCTGGGTCTGGTAGGCAGCTTTGCCTATGCGACCGGGCCCCTTAAAGAATTGATTTTATGTCCGCGAACTTCAACTGCAGACTTCTTGCGGCGTTGTGTTACTGGCGCGCTGGGTGATATTCAGCGACCTCAGGCTGATGCTGCTAGTGCTGAGAGTGCCCCCGAAGATGCAGCCGCTGGATTGGCGTTGATCGGCGAGATGGTAGCGCTGTTTACCCGAGCAATGATGGGTTGGCTGGTGGTGATTGCCCTGTTGGTAATGCTTAGCTAGAAATTAATTTAGACTTTAATTTAGACTTTAATTTAGAATTTAATTTAAAGGTTAAGAGCTTTGCTCCTGATCATTGGTCCAAGGCGCAACCTTAAACAGCAATAACATCCCCGGAATCGCCAGCGCGGTGCACAGGTAGAAAAAGTTCTCCCAGCCAACGCCTTCAACAATAATCCCGGTCACAGAGCTTGCTATTGTCCGCGGCACAGCGGTTAGAGCTGTAAACAGAGCTAACTGCGTGGCGGCAAAGGCGGGGTGAGTCGAACGTGCGATAAACGCCACAAAGGCAGCGGTGCCAAGACCGACACCCAAATATTCAAAGCTGATAACCAGACCCAGCAACCACAGCCCCTCACCGACGCGGGCCAGAACTGCAAAGCCGAGAATAGAGATAATCTGCACCAATCCAAATAGCCAAAGCGCGCGATTGATGCCTATCTTAAGCATCAGAATACCGCCGAGAATACCGCCGAAAATCATTGGCCACAGCGCGGCGTGTTTTGCGATAAGGCCGATCTGGGTCATGCTAAAGCCAAGATCCAAATAAAACGGTGTCGCCAGCGCAGTGGCCATACTGTCGCCAAGTTTGTAGAGCAGCATAAAGGCCAGTATCAGCGATGCCTGCTTTACTCCCTGACGGCTAAAGAACTCTTTAAAGGGGTCTACAATGGCTTTCTGTAGTGTCGTCGGGTGACGGTCATGGGCTCTGGGTTCAGTAATACTTATGGTTAGGGCAATCCCTACAAACATAAAGGCCGCAGTGATAAAGAACACCTGCTGCCAGGGCAGGGTATCCGCCAGTATCAGCGACAGCGATCCAGGTACCAGTCCGGCAATACGGTAGGCATTTACATGAATCGAATTGCCCAGGCCCAACTCCTGATCCGGCAGTATCTGTCGGCGGTAGGCGTCGAGCACTATATCCTGGGTGGCGCTGAGAAAGGCGATTGCCAGGCACAGCCAGGCGATGCTCCAAATCTGCGTACTTGGATCAAAAAATCCCAGCGCGGCAATCGCGGCAAATAATAAAATCTGCGTGGCAAACATCCAGCTGCGGCGCAGGCCAAATTTGTGGGAAAAGAACGATAGCTGGTAGCGATCGAGCAGCGGCGACCAGAGAAATTTCCAAGTGTAGGGCAGGCCTATTAAGGCAAAGAAACCAATTTCCTTAAGGCCGACACCTTCGGTGCGCAACCATGCGGGCACCAGTGAAATCAGCAGATACAGCGGCATACCAGAGGCAAAGCCGGTAAAGATACAGATCAACATACGCTTGTTTAATAGCGCTTGCCTGATGGTTGCTGAGTTCATTGGAATCCTTGGTTTTTTAGTAGGAACAATTTGTTATTAGGCAAATTTTATGGCTGCCAGTTAAATTTTTTCAGGTTGATCCGATTGTTGTTTAGCACCACGCCCTCTTCCTGAAGCCGTGCCTTTTGTAATTTAAAGCTGGGGCTATCCTCTGCAAGGCTGATCTTCCCCGCAGCATTTACCACTCTGTGCCAGGGCAATTCCGTTCCCTTGGGCAGGTTGCCGAGAATGCGCCCGACCATTCTCGCCGCTCTTGGCAATCCAGCCAGTTCAGCTACCTGCCCATAGGTTACAACGCTACCTGGAGGCACGGCTGCCAAAACTGTATAAACTCTTTGTTCCAGAGAGGGCTGTTCTGGAGTAGTCTCATTGGGAGAAGACTGTTCCAAGCCGTTATTTTTCATGGCGTAAGACTACGCTATTCGGTCTGCTGTTGAAATAGTCAAAACCACCCCAATCTGATACTCAATGCAAAAGAGAAATTGCGAAAAGAGAAGCTTATTGTGCGCTACCTGTTTTTAATCTTTGTACTCACTCCGGTGCTGGAGATGTGGCTGCTGATTACCGTTGGCAGCTATCTCGGCGCGCTGCCGACCATTGGTCTGGTGCTGTTAACCGCATTTATAGGGGTCAACCTGCTGCGCGCTCAGGGCTTTGAAACCTTGTGGCGCGGCCGTCGCAAGTTTGAAGAGGGCCAGCTGCCAGCTCAGGAGATTGCCGAGGGAATTATCCTCGCGGTTTGCGGTGCCCTGTTGCTAACCCCTGGCTTTATCACTGATGTCATAGGGTTTTCTGGCTTGATCCCCCCCATTCGGCGAATTATTGCGCAATTTGTACTGAGTAGAATGGTGGTTGCCAGCGTATCTACCAGTGAACATGGTTCGGCATTTAACGCCTCAGGATCATCCGCAAATCACAGAGCTAAAGACAATGGTGATGTCATTGAGGGTGAATCCTGGGATGAAAGTGACAGGTTGTGAAATATTAAAGGAGCCTTAGAGAATGTAAAAACAGGGAGAGTAAAAATTAGTAACAAAAAAAACTGCTGTGATCCCTTGAAAAAGAATTGCGGCACCACCATATGAGGTTCAGTTGCGGAATTCCGCAAGATTGTTCGAAAGTTGCAGATAGATAAATTGGAGATACAAAATATGAAGATTCGCCCATTACATGACCGAGTGATCGTCCGTCGCGAGGAAGAAGAAGCCAAAACAGCTGGTGGCATTTTGCTGCCCGGCTCAGCTCAGGAAAAGCCCAACAAGGGTGAAGTTGTTGCTGTCGGCATAGGTCGTATTCTCGATAACGGTGACCTGCGTCCGGTTGACGTAAATGTCGGTGATATCGTTGTGTTTGGCAAGTACGCCGGACAGGACACCATTGATGTCGACGGTGAAGAGCTAATCATCCTCAGTGAAACTGATATCAAGGCTGTAGTAGAAGCCTAAATTGAATCAGGTTTAAAAAGAATTTTTGTGATAACCAAGTTTTTGAAAGGAAATAATCATGTCAGCAAAAGAAGTTAAATTTGGCGGCAACGCTCGCCAAGGTATGTTGGATGGAGTAAATATACTCGCCAACGCAGTAAAAGTTACCCTGGGCCCTAAAGGCCGCAATGTTGTGCTTGAGAAATCATTTGGCGCGCCTACTGTTACCAAAGATGGTGTTTCAGTGGCCAAAGAGATTGAGCTCAGTGACAAGTTTGAAAACATGGGTGCCCAGATGGTCAAGGAAGTCGCCTCTAAAGCATCTGATGATGCAGGTGATGGCACTACAACAGCTACTGTTCTAGCGCAGTCGATTATTATCGAAGGCCTGAAGTCAGTAGCTGCGGGCATGAACCCTATGGATCTAAAGCGCGGCATCGATAAAGCTGTTGTTGCAGCGGTTGCCGAGATCGCTGACATTGCCAAGCCATGTTCCGAGTCTAAAGAAGTTGCCCAGGTCGGTACTATCTCTGCAAACAGTGATTCACATATTGGTGACATCATTGCCGAGGCGATGGACAAGGTTGGCAAAGAGGGCGTTATCACTGTTGAAGAGGGTTCTGGTTTGGAAAATGAACTGGACGTGGTTGAAGGTATGCAGTTTGATCGCGGCTATCTTTCGCCCTACTTTATCAACAACCAGGAAGCGATGAGCGCCGAGCAGGAGAGCCCATTTATTCTGCTGGTGGACAAAAAGATCTCCAATATTCGTGAGCTGTTGCCGCTGCTGGAAAATGTTGCCAAAGCTGGCAAGCCGTTGATGATTATTGCCGAAGATGTTGAAGGCGAAGCACTGGCGACTCTGGTAGTTAACAACC
>JABBBF010000020.1 GCA_018607545.1 SAR92 clade bacterium
AAGAAGAGTAAATAATCATGCTAAGTAGAGAACTCGAAGTCACCCTCAATCTCGCATTCAAAAGTGCCCGTGATAAACGTCACGAGTTTATGACTGTTGAACACCTGCTTTTAGCGCTGCTAGATGACGCCTCGGCCTCCAGTGTACTCAAAGCCTGCGGTGCCGATCTCAGCGTTCTCAGACAGGATCTTGTCGAGTTTGTCGATTCGACAACACCGACCATATCCGACGCCCAGCTAGAGCAGGAAACTCAGCCTACTCACGGTTTCCAGCGCGTCTTGCAACGTGCAGTTTTCCAGGTTAACTCTGCCAATCACAGCGAAGTTGTCGGCGCCAATGTGATTGTTGCCATCTTTAGTGAGCAGGAGAGTCAGGCGGTCTATTTTCTGCGCCTGCAAAATGTTGCGCGTATCGATGTGGTCAACTATATCTCCCATGGTATTTCCAAGTATGTGGATCAGCCGGAGCACAGCAGCGAAGAGGACAGTACTAACAGTGAAAGTGCCGCTACTAGCGATTCACAGGATGAGAGTCTGCTCAGCCAGTTCTCGACCAATCTCAATGAAATGGCTAGGCAGGGTCAAACCGATCCACTGGTGGGTCGCGCTGCGGAAGTTGAGCGTGTCAGCCAGATTCTTGTTCGCCGTCGCAAAAATAATCCGCTGCTGGTCGGTGAGTCCGGCGTGGGTAAAACCGCTATCGCCGAGGGACTGGCCAAATTAATTGTCGAGGGCAATGTTCCCGAGCCAATGTTAGGCAGTACAGTTTACTCTCTGGATATGGGCGGCCTGTTGGCTGGCACCAAGTATCGCGGTGACTTTGAGAAGCGTCTTAAAGGGATTATCGCCGAGCTTGGCAAGCGCGATAAGTCAATTCTGTTTATTGATGAAATCCACACCATTATCGGGGCAGGGGCAGCATCCGGCGGCGTTATGGATGCCTCTAATCTGCTTAAGCCACTGCTCTCATCGGGCAAGCTGCGCTGCTTTGGCTCAACAACTTATCAGGAATACCGCGGTATTTTTGAGAAGGATCAGGCACTTTCGCGTCGCTTCCAGAAGATTGATGTGGCTGAGCCCAGTATCGATGAAACCTATAAGATTCTGAAGGGCTTAAAGTCGCGATTTGAAGAACACCATGATCTTAAGTTTACCAATCCGGCGCTTAAGGTGGCTGCAGAGCTGTCCGCCAAACATATCAACGATCGTTTTCTGCCCGACAAGGCGATTGATGTGATCGATGAAGCCGGGGCTTACCAGCGACTCCAGCCAGCCTCAAAGCGCAAGAAGTCGATCGGCGTCAGCGATATTGAACTGGTTATCTCGAAGATTGCGCGTATACCGGAGAAGAGTGTTTCCAGCTCCGATAAAGAGCAGCTGAAGGGCCTTGCTGAAAAGTTAAAGATGGTTGTTTTCGGCCAGGATCCAGCTATCGATGCACTTTCTACATCGATCAAGATGGCCCGTGCCGGCCTGCGCGAGGGTACCAAACCAATTGGTAGCTTCCTGTTTGCCGGACCAACCGGTGTAGGTAAAACCGAAGTTAGTCGTCAGCTCTCTAAAATTCTTGGTATCGAGCTGGTGCGCTTTGATATGTCCGAGTATATGGAGCGTCATACTGTATCGCGTTTAATCGGCGCACCTCCAGGCTATGTTGGCTACGATCAGGGCGGCCTGTTAACCGAAGCGGTGACCAAACATCCCCATTCGGTAATCCTGCTCGACGAGGTGGAAAAGGCCCATCCAGATGTATTTAATCTGCTGTTGCAGGTTATGGATCACGGTACCCTAACTGACAACAATGGCCGCAAAGCGGACTTTCGCAATGTGATTTTGATTATGACCACGAATGCCGGTGCCGAGCTAATGAGCCGCTCTTCGATTGGCTTTTCAACCCAGGATCATCGCACCGATGGTATGGAGGCGATCAAGAAGATGTTCACGCCGGAATTCCGCAATCGTCTGGATAGTATTGTGCAATTTGGCGAGTTGACTATGGATGTTATTACCACCGTGGTGGATAAGTTCCTGGTGCAGTTACAGGCACAGCTCGACAGTAAAAAGGTCTTTCTGGAGATCGATGATACTGCGCGTCAGTGGCTCGCCGAAAATGGCTATGATGTGAAAATGGGTGCACGCCCAATGGAGCGGCTGCTCCAGGAGAAGATCAAAAAGCCACTGGCTGAAGAAGTATTGTTCGGAAGTCTGTCAGAGAAGGGCGGTACAGCCTATGTCAGCGTCGAAGAGGGTGAGCTGATTGTGCGCACTGAAGGGGAGTTGGTCAGCAGCTCCTAATACTCTAAGGAAAAAAAACCGCCAAAAGCAGTTCCCATGATTAGGGATTACTTGAGGCGGTTTTTTTGTGCTTTGTGGCTTTTTAAAAAACACACAAACTGCTAGCGCGTATTAACGTTCTCTAAAGGTAATACGGCCTTTAGTCAGGTCATAGGGAGTCATCTCAACCTTAACCTTGTCACCCGTAAGAATACGGATATAGTGCTTGCGCATTTTGCCAGAGATATGAGCAATGATTACGTGGCCATTTTCCAGCTTTACGCGGAATGTGGTGTTTGGAAGGGTATCGATAACCTCTCCCTCAAATTCAATGTGATCTTCTTTCGCCATAAGCTTAATTAGTGCCTGTTAGATAAGAATATTTATTAAGTTTTGTCTGCCTAGAAAAAGCGCTGTACATAAAAGCGCGGCAAGTTTGCCCTAAAACGCCCCGCATAGCAAAGTCAATCGGCCAACAGCCAGTTATTTTCACGGTATAACTCCAGCGGCCGATAGTTGGTCTTGTATTTCATCTTGTCGCAACCGGCAATCCAGTAGCCGAGATAGAGATAATCCAGCCCTAGCCGCTGGGCCATACCAATCTGGAAAAGTATCGCCAAATTGCCCAGGCTGCGATCTGTATAGATGGGGTCAAAGTAGGTGTAAATTGCCGACAGCCCGTTATTAATAATATCCACCACCGCGCAGCCAATCAGTTTGTCGGCCAGCCTAAACTCGAGAAATTGGGTGGACTCCCAGGGATTGCCAAGAAACTCTTCAAACTGCTTTCTCGACGGCGGGTACATATCACCCTCTTTGTGTCGCTCATTAATATAGCGGGCGTAGAGAGGGAAGTGCTCACCAAGATTAACTGAGTCGAGCTGCTCAATCACAATATCGACATTTTTATTCCAGCAACGCTTCTGACTTCGATTCCACTTAAAGTCGGCCACTGGAACTCGCGCTGCCACGCAGGCGCTGCACTGGGCACACATAGGTGCGTAGAGATAGGGGCCGCTGCGTCGAAACCCCATAGCTGTCATTCTTGAGTAGAGGTCTGTATCAATACTCAGGCTTGGGTCGACAAAGGCTGTTGTCGTGCGGCGACCCTCTAGATAACTACAATCATGGGGCTCAGTTAAGCAGAGTTTTACGGTACTAATATCCGGCGATATATCTCGGGTCATTAAACGTTAGCCACTTTTTAAACATTCTCAGAAACACTAGGGGTTTAAGGGTAGTTGACTATTTGAGGATACTCAATGGCGATATAAAAATTTGCCGCTTACCATTTAAATGTGAGATTTTGTGGGGATTCCAGAGCGTCAAAACAAGCCCAGTCGAGAGCTTTATCGCGCGCAGCCTGTAATCTATTTAAAAATAATTCTCTGTCCATCGGCTCGGCACCCAGACTGAGTAGATGCGGGTTAACCAGCTGACAATCGATAAGTTCAAGGCCCGACTCTAAACCCCAGCGACAAAGGTGGGCCATAGCAATTTTTGAGGCATCGGCACTGCGACTAAACATCGACTCACCGCAAAACAGGCTGCCTATAGCCAAGCCATAGAGACCGCCGATCAATCTCTCTTCACGCCAGACTTCAATAGAGTGCGCATATCCCTGACTATGCAGTTCAGTGTAGGCAGTGATCATCTGATCGCTAATCCAAGTGCCGTCCTCACCATCCCTGGGATCACTGCAGCCAGTGATAACCTCAGTAAAGGCACGATTGGTTGTCACTGAGTAGTCATTGCGGCGCAGTGACTTGCGCAGACTTCTGGAGTAGTGGAACTGGGAGGGCTTGAGGATACAGCGAGTGGCCGGACTCCACCACAGGATAGGATCCTCCTCCTGGAACCAGGGAAAGATTCCCTGACGATAGGCATACAAGAGGGTGGAGGGATACAGGTTACCACCGGCAGCCAGAAGTCCATCTGGTTCTGCCAGAGCGCTGCGAGGATCCGGAAAATTTGGATCCTCTTGATCAAGCAGTGGAATCTGCATCCCTTTTGCCTTGAGTTTTATTTGTCGAGGAAACGCTCTGCATCCAGGGAAGCCATACAGCCGCTACCCGCTGATGTCACTGCTTGACGGTAGACGTGATCAGCCACATCACCGGCGGCAAATACACCGCTAACGCTGGTCTCGGTAGCATTACCTGCCATACCGCCAGCGATTTTCAGATAGCCGTCTTTCATAGCAAGTTTATCGGTAAATATATCGGTATTAGGTTTATGGCCGATAGCGATAAATACACCAGTCACATCCAGCTCTTTGGTTAAGCCATCACTTGAGCTTTTTAGGCGAACGCCGGTAACGCCAGCATCATCACCCAAAACCTCATCCAGGTTGTGGCTCCATTCGATATTAATATTACCGTTCTTTTGCTTCTCGAACAGCTTATCCTGGAGCATCTTCTCAGCACGCAGTTCATCGCGGCGGTGAATCAGGGTAACTTCGCTGCAGATATTGGATAGGTAGAGAGCCTCTTCAACAGCAGTATTGCCACCACCGAGAACCGCGACTTTCTGGTTGCGATAGAAAAAACCATCACAGGTAGCACAGGCGCTGACACCCTTACCCATAAACGCTTCTTCAGAGGGCAGGCCGAGATACTGGGCAGACGCACCGGTAGCGATAATTAAGGCATCACAGCTGTAGTTGCTTGAGCCTTTTAATTTGAACGGGCGCTGATCAAGCTGAACTTCATCAATATGATCAAAAATTGTTTTAGTATCAAAGCGCTCAGCATGTTTCTGCATGCGAACCATTAAGTCTGGACCCTGAACACCGTCGGCATCACCGGGCCAATTGTCGACGTCGGTAGTTGTGGTCAACTGGCCACCTTGCTGCATGCCTGTGATAACAACAGGGCTTAGGTTAGCTCTTGCTGCATAGACTGCAGCGGTCCAACCCGCTGGGCCAGAACCTAAAATAATCAGTGGAAAATGCTGCGTATCAGACTGTTGGTTTGACAAGTAATCTCTCCAGATATTGAATATGTTTAGTCGTAGTTGACAAGTAGGGTCGCTATCATAATCAATAGTTTGGTAAGCACAAATAGCTTTTTAAACAATCTTTTATAAAAGTTGCCTAACCTGGCTTTTATGCATGGCTCATAGATGGCTTTTAATTGTGAACCGGCTACAATTGACGCTGAAAAAATTAACAGGGATTGACCCGTTGAGCACAGATAAAAAAAAGCAGCGCCGTTCTGCACCAACCGAGCTGGCTACTAATGACAGCCGCAGTAAACGTTTGTTAGCTGAGGGCGCACTGATAGGCTGGATTGCACTCTGCTCAATACTTTTGCTGGCACTGCTCAGTTATTCACCGGAAGATCCAGGTTGGTCCCATACAGGTACTAGAACTGAGATAACCAATGCCGTCGGCCTCGCCGGTGCCTGGGTTGCGGATATCTTCTATGCGCTTTTTGGGGTTATGGCCTACCTGTTCCCGGCACTGCTTGCCGTTCGAGCCATCCAGATATTAAGAAACTATATCCTTCGCGAAGCCGAGCCCTTTGACTCTGTAACCTTTACCCTACGGGTTATTGGCTTCCTTTTAGTCATGATCAGTGCAACATCGCTGGCCAATATCCAATATGCCGAAGTTCACAACAGTTACCCCTTTGGTGTTGGCGGTATCCTCGGCAATAAGATCGGCGATGCCACCATAGCTGTATTTAGCTATGTCGGCAGTACGATGATTCTCCTGTCGCTGTTTCTGTTTGGCCTGACGGTTTTTGTCGATATCTCATGGATTGCATTAATTGACCGGCTGGGTATAGCGGCGATTAATTTCTACGATATCGCCCGTAGTAAATTGACCGAATGGCAGCTGGCTCGCAAAGAAAAGGCCCAGTCTCGTGAAGCATTGATTGAGCGCCAGGTCAAAGTTGAAAAAGAGACCAAAAAGCAAAAGCTTCGCGTGCCACCAACTATTCAGACACCCAAACCAAAACCAGTGGTCAGCAAACGTATCGAGCGCGAGAAGCAGCAGACACTCTTTGAGGATAGCGCTGTCGTAGGCACACTGCCGCAGATTAACCTACTCGATCCAGCGGATGACAATAGCGGCAACGGCTATTCTCCTGACTCCCTGGAACATTTATCCCGTCTACTAGAGCACAAGCTGCTGGATTTCGGTATTAAAGCGGAAGTTGTCGAAGTACTTCCCGGCCCAGTGGTTACCCGTTTTGAAATCCAGCCTGCCGCTGGCATTAAAGTCAGCCGTATTAGCGGTCTTGCCAAAGATCTGGCGCGCTCCATGGCGGTTATCAGTGTTCGCGTGGTTGAAGTAATTCCCGGCAAATCTGTAGTCGGTATTGAAATCCCCAATGAAAAACGCCAGATGGTTCGCCTCAGCGAAATCCTATCATCGGAGGCTTACGACCGCTCAAGTTCGCCGGTCACTTTGGCACTGGGTCATGATATTGCCGGCTCTCCTGTAGTTGCCGACTTGGGCCGTATGCCGCACTTATTAGTAGCGGGTACAACCGGTTCCGGTAAGTCGGTGGGCATTAACACCATGCTCTTAAGCCTGCTGTTTAAAGCCTCGCCGGAAGAAGTAAAGTTAATTCTTATCGACCCAAAAATGCTCGAGCTCTCGGTATACGATGGTATCCCGCACCTGTTGACGCCGGTGATTACCGATATGAAAGATGCCGCCAGTGGTCTGCGCTGGTGTGTCGGGGAGATGGAGCGACGCTATAAGCTGATGGCCGCCCTCGGCGTACGCAACCTGGCTGGCTATAACCGCAAAATTGAAGATGCAATTAAGGCCGGCAACCCGATAACCGATCCACTCTGGACCTTTGATCCCGCCGAAATGGGTTGGGATGGCACAGAAGAACCACCGGAAGCCCCAACCCTGCAATCACTCCCGTATATAGTCGTAGTGATCGATGAATTTGCCGATATGATGATGATTGTCGGCAAAAAGGTTGAACAGCTTATTGCCCGTATTGCGCAAAAAGCTCGTGCTGCAGGTATCCATTTAATTCTTGCCACCCAGCGTCCCTCGGTGGATGTTATTACCGGCCTGATTAAAGCCAACGTGCCAACCCGTATCGCCTTTCAGGTCTCATCTAAAATTGATTCGCGAACCATTCTCGATCAGGGCGGTGCAGAACAGTTGCTCGGTAACGGCGATATGCTTTACCTGCCACCGGGAACCAGTGTTCCGGAGCGTGTACACGGGGCCTTTGTAGATGACCATGAAGTACATAAAGTGGTTGCCGACTGGAAGCGCCGCGGCGAACCCAACTATCTCTCTGAGATTACCGACGAAGCCGCCGTTTCCAGTATTGCTGTGCCCGGTTATAGCGGCAGCGAAGAGGGTGGCGAAGAGGACAGTGAATCAGATCCGCTCTACGACGAAGCGGTGGCTTTTGTGTTGGAGAGCCGCAAAGCCTCTATTTCATCCGTACAGCGCAAATTGCGCGTCGGCTATAACCGTGCAGCCCGTCTTATTGAGCAGATGGAAGTCAGCGGCGTGGTCAGCCCAATGAGCAGTAATGGTAGCCGTGAGATATTGGCACCTGGCGGTAGAGAATAAAATACAGGGCGTGATTAAAAACAACAGGACCCCAATAATGGCTCTTATTCAAAGAATGCTTTTACGTCTAGGATTTATTCTAGCTCTTATTGGCTCGGCCCAGCTACAGGCGGGCGGTAACCCTAAAGATATTCAGGCACTGCGCGATCTTCTGCAGCCCATCACCAGCCTCTCGGCAAACTTTACCCAGCAGATAACCGATGCCGAAGGTTTCGAAATCGAAGTCTCAGAAGGCCTGTTTGAGGTCGCTCAGCCGGCCAAATTGCGCTGGCATATTACCCAGCCCATGCCCCAGCAGATTATCTCCGATGGCAGCACATTATGGGTCTTTGATCCCGATCTTGAGCAGGTAATTATTCAGCCTTTTAACCGGGATATAGCAGCCACACCGGCGATACTTTTTTCTGGTGACCTGGATCAGCTCGACAAGGCTTATTTTGTTCGCGAGGATTCTGTGGGACTATTTACACTGACATCCGAGCGCGCCGGCAGTCTGTTTAGCAGCATGCAGATTCGCTTTGTTAATCAGCAGCCGGTTTTGATTTCCCTGACCGATAACCTTGAGCAGACAACCACTATTACCTTTTCGAAGCTACAGATAAACCCAGCCATTAATGCTGACCGGTTTATCTTCGAAGTCCCTCCTGAAGTTGATGTTATCAATAACCTGGAAGGCAATGTAAACAGCACGTTAGACAGTAATGCCAACTGATCTCTTTGCTCAGGAAGTCTACCGCCCACTGGCTGCCCGTATGCGCCCGGGAACCCTCGACGGCT